>CAVDDI010000142.1:0-3783 GCA_963607675.1 bacterium
CAGAACTACGGCGTGGCAACCCAGAAGGAATCGGCCCTGAGCCAGCCAGTTGCCGAAGCCATCCAGGAAATGATCGACGACGGCACCATAGCCCAACTTACCGATAAGTGGGATTAAGGGGTAGCGCACATGTCTAAAAGGTTGAAACTCAAGCTTGCCATCCTGATCGGTATCGTGGTTGTTGGCATGGTGGCCATGGGCACGTGGGTCTCCATGAGGCAGACCGACCTCTCCCTGCAGAACTACACCCAGGAAATGCAGGAAGAAGCGGATGCCCTGCCGGGCCTTCTTGCCGAAGCGCAGGACGAAACCGAGCAGAACACCAAGAACTTCGACGCCATCTACCAGTCGAAGGCCGAAAGCGTCGCCTTCATGGCCGGCAACAATACCGGTTATGAGGCCACGGACTCCAAGATGCAGGAGTACCGCAGCCTGCTTGGCGTCGACAACATAATGGTGGTGTCGGTCGATGGATCCGTCATCGCCAAGGCCGACGACACCAAGGCCGATTTCTCGTCCACGCGATTCAACCGCCTGCGCAGCGTGTTCTCTGACGGTAAGGCCTCCGATGCCGTGAAGGTCGATTCCGCCGAGCAGAACTGGCACAAGCGCTATTACTCTGCGAAGATCGACGACAGCACTATGGTGGTCATCGAGCAGTCGCCCGATGAGCTTGACCAGCTTATCCAGGATTCTGGTTCCACTGAGGCGGTGTTGAAGAACATCACCATCGGCCAGACGGGCTACCTGTTTGCCATCTCTGCCCAGGATTACACCATTCAGTACCATCCCAACGCCGCCTTGATCGGTGCCGATGCGCTTGAGAAGGGCTTCAGCGTGGCCGAGCTTGAGGATGGGAACTATTGCTGGGTGAACCTGAACGGTACCAGTATGTACTGCAACGTGACGAAGCTGGATGACACCTACTACGTTGCCGCTGTCCCCGAAAGCGATATATCCTCTGCCCGCAGCGTGACAACGGGCGTGATCCTTTTCGTCTTCTTCGCGGTAACCGCCATGGTAGTCCTGTACGGCATGTGCGTCCTGCGCGACAGCGAGCGTCGCCGCAAGCCTGAGGACGAAGATGCCGAGTTCGTCGGCGTGGGCCGCAACCACCGCATGAACAAGGCCATTGCGAAGAAGGGGGCTGTGCTTTCCCTGGTGGGGTTCGTTGCCATCTTGGGCATTGCCTTCTACATGCAGACGCTCTTCGCTCTTTCCAGCCAGTCGGTGGTGAACAACAGCCGCGTGGACGATCTTTCCGCCACTATCCAGCAGACTGACGACCGCGCCGATTCCCTGCGCACCCAGTATTCCGAGGTCTACCTAAGCAAGGCCAAGGTGGCGGCCTATGTGCTCGACCGCAATCCGCAGCTGGCGAACAAGGCCGACTTGCAGCGTTTGGCCGATGTGCTTCAGGTCCAGTACGTCGACGTCTTCGACGAGCAGGGCAATATGTCGGTTACCAACTCCACGTACTCCAGCTACACGCTGAGCACCAATCCCAACGACGCATCGTATGAGTTCCGCCGCCTGCTTCAGGGCGTCGACCACGTGGTGCAGGATGCTCGCACCGACGAGATCTCGGGCGAGCTGCGCCAGTACATCGGCGTTTCCTTGAAGGATTCCGAGGGCAACCCCAACGGCTTCGTTCAGATCAATGTACGTCCCAGCCGTTTGGCCGATCTGCTCGACAGCGTGCAGATAGACAAGGTCCTCGATGGCGTGAAGGTGGGGGCGAACGGCTTTGCCTTCGCCATCAACAAGAACGACGGCACGTTCGCCTACTACCCCAACAGCAAGATGGTGGGAAAGAAGGCTACCGACTGCGGCATGACCGAAAGCCAGATCAAGGATGGCTTCAACGACTACCTCACCATTGGCGGTCAGACGTACTACGCCGCTTCCGCCGAGCAGGGCGACTATCTTCTCTATGTTGCCGGGAGTGAAGGCGAGCTCATGGCAGAGCGCGGGCCGCTTATGCTGGCCACCGCAGTCGTTGCCTTCATCTGCCAGGTGCTGATATTCGTCATCTTGGCATTCGAGCGCAAGCGCGATCCATTTGCGAGGGACGAGGCACCCGCTGAAGGCGATGCCGCCGATGAGCGCCACTTCGACGTGACCTTGCCCACCGGCCGCTCGGTTCGCACCGAGTCGATCGCCAGCCGTTACCTGTTCGGCTCGTTCGACTGGGACGGCAAGACGCCCGAGCAGAAAACGGGCGCGGTGATGAAGGCGCTCGTTGGTTTCTCGGTGCTCGTGGTGTTCATCGCGGTCATGTTCCGCGACAGCATCTTCGGCAGCAACTCGCTGTTCTCGTACATCCTGGGCGGCGGGTGGGAGCGCGGGCTGAACATCTTCGCCATTACCGCGAGCATCATGTTCGCCTGCGTTGCCATGACGGTTGCCACGGTTGTCAAGAAGCTTCTCCTTCTGCTGGCCGAGACCCTCGATTCCCGCGGCGAGACGGTTTGCCGCCTGCTGGGCAGCTTCGTGAAGTACGCGACCATCATCGGCATGGTGTATTACTGCCTGGCCCTGTTGGGCGTCGATACCACCACGCTCTTGGCTTCCGCCGGTATCCTTTCCATCGCCATCTCGCTGGGTGCCAAGGACTTGGTGGCCGATATCCTTTCCGGCCTGTTCCTTATCTTCGAGGGCGCCTTCCGTGTGGGCGACATCATCACCGTGGGCAGCTGGCGCGGCACCGTTATCGAGATCGGCATCCGTACCACCAAGATCATGAACGGCTCGCAGAACATCAAGGTGCTGCGCAACAGCAACGTCACCGATGTGGTGAACATGACCAAGCAGACTTCCTATACCTGGCTCGATGTGGGCATCGAGTGCAGCGAATCGCTTGAGCGCGTTGAGGATATCCTTGCCGACGAGCTTCCCAACATCAAAAAGCAGATCCCCGGCATTATCGGCGATCCCATCTACAAGGGCGTTGTCTCGCTGGGTGACAACAGCGTGAACATCCGCATCATGGTCCAGTGCGCCGAGAAGGACCGCGCTCAGGTGGAGCGCGACCTGAACCGCGCCATCAAGCTGCTCTTCGACAAGCACGACATCGGCATCCCGTTCCCGCAGATCGTGCTCAACCAGCCTATGGAAAAGAAGACGGCCACCTTCTCCGAGAAGCAGGATGCTGCCCGCTTCTACGAGGAGCAGCGTGAGGCTTCCAAGGACATCAAGGAAGGGGAAGACAAGTAACCGCACCTTTCCGCTTGCCCTGTAAGCGTTTCGCATGGGCAGGTACCAGCTGCTGCGGTGGCTGGTACCTGCCCTTTTGCCTATGGGTTACCGTGCTTTCATTTGCTCTGCTTGTGGGAGGGGCTTTGTCCCTCCCACGCAGTTTGATTGTCGTAAAATGTTCCCAGGGATCATTTCTGTTAGGGAGAGAGGGAAATTATGGCAGACGAAGTACAGTACGTGGTTATCGCAGGCTTCCCGAAAGCTGACTTTATGGCGGTTGCGCTGGACCATGCCGGCACCGCGATTTCCGAGAAGACCTTCAAGGCCGCTGACTTCATGCGTGAGATCGAGTCGTTCCTTGAGGCATATCCTGCGCCCGAGATCAAGATGATCGGGCCTAAGGATTATGCAATCGAGTATAAGAAGATGCTCGTCAAGGGCAAGTACGTAACCGAGCATCCGGGTATCCCGATCGACGTTATGTACCGCGGCGGTTACGCATAAGCCGCTTGTTTGCGGTGCCAATGCAGTCTGTTGGCGGCGCTTTCGGCGCGATTGGCCATGAGCCCCTGGAACCTCCAGGGG
>CAVDDI010000143.1:0-3747 GCA_963607675.1 bacterium
GCTTGTGCATGAAGCGCTGGCGCACGCGGTTGCGCTTCTGCTCGCGCGGGTTGTGGTTGCCCGCCATAAGCGTGTAGTCCTTGAACATGCAGCTGTCCCAGCAGCGGAAGCGCGCGTTCTCTTCCTTCTTGCGCGCTTGGCTCAGGTCGAAGCAATGGCAGGTGGGGCATATGAACGTGCAGCTGCCGCAGGTAAGGCAGGCAGTGGAAACCTCGTCCCAAAGCGGGCTGTCGAACAGGTTGTGCAGCTTCTTGGCAACGCCTTCCATGTTCACCTGCGTGGTGCAGGAAACGGGTTCATGGCAAACGCTTCCTTCTTCCAGGTACGGCTCCCACATGCCCAATAGGGCCTGCCCCTTCTCTGTTTGGGGGCGCACCTCGAAGGCGTCTTCGCCTTCCACGAGCAACAGGTCTGCTCCCGGTGCCTCGTTGGGGTTTTGTCCCATGGAGTCGCAGAAGCAGGCATCGCTCGATCGGTTGCAGGCAAGCGCAACCAGTGTCATGGCCTCCCGCTTGGCTTGGTAGAACTCGTCTACGTAGCCCTTGGTCAGGAACACCTGGTCCATGCGTTCGATGGCAGCGACGTCGCAAGGTCGCACGCCAAATGCCACGAACGGCGCAGGTTGCTCCAGTGCGCTTTCAATGAAGGTCCCTTCCGGCCCCTTGCCCCAGGTGTAGAGCTTCTCGGTGGAGGGGAACAACAGCCCCTTCGGCGGTATCTTGGTGTTCTGCAGCTCGAAGTTGGGCTCGGTGATGCCCTGTTCCTCGCTGTACTGTGCGAAGCAGGAGGTTCCGTCCACTATGGTTGGCAGGTATACCTGCATGGCCTGTGCGGTGGTGGAAAGCACTTCGGCCAAATGGCTTTTCTTGAACAGCATTTCCGGCCTCCTACATGAACTCTTCGACATCGTCGGTCTTGAAGGTGCGAAGCGCATCGGGGCCTTCCGCAGTAAGGCCGCCGCCCTCGTAGGGCCCGAACAGCTCGTCGATGTCCTTGATCTGCTTATGCATCAGGGTCATGAGCGGCAACCCCATGGGGCACACACGCTCGCATTCGCCGCATTCTATGCAGCGGTCGGCCACGTGGAACGAACGCGTCACGCCGTAGTAGCGTGCCTGCTCCACATCGAACTGCTTGCCTTGCCATCCTTCGCGCTCCTGTTCGGCGAAGCACACCTTGCAGGTGCAGCAGGGGCAGGCCTGCCGACAGGCGTGGCAGCGGATGCACGTTTCGTACATCAGGTCGAAGAATGCCCTGCGCTCCTCACGCGTCATGGCCTCGAGGTTGCGCACGTCGGCGAAGCGATCGTTCTTCGGCTCGGGTACCGGCTCGCCTAAAAGCTCGTCGTAGATAACCGGGTTGTGGAACTGGCATTCGCGGCAGCGCTTCAGCTCTATGCCCTCGCGGGTGGTGCAGCCGGTGCAGGGGATGCCGATGAGGTACACGTCCTGCCGGCATATCTGCCGGTCGGCGATAAGGCGGTTTATGGCACGCGACTCGCAGCCGCGGGTCACAAGTCCCACGCGCCCCTTGTCTTTCTGCTCCAGCACGTATTTGCCCAGGGCGTGCTCGCAATGCTGGTCGCACACCAACTGCGCTGCTTGCTCGGGCGTGTCGGCGCAGCAGGGGGTTCGTTGGTATTCCAGGCGTCCAGCGCTCCAGCCTATGACGCAGGCAACCGTGCCTTCTTCGATAAGCTGGGACGCGCGCTTGCGCACTTCCTCGGTGAAGTCCATCACAATCCCTCCCTTGCGTTCTTCGGCGTTGCCAGCCACTCGAATTTGGCGGCAATGGGGCGGGGTATGTCCTCGGGCGCCAAATGGGGAAGGTCGTTCGAAAGCGGCCCAAGCTCGCGGATGCGCTCGGTTGCCTCTATCACGGTGTCGCGGAACTTGCCCGCTTCGGATCCGGATATCCAGCGCACGATGAAGCGGTCGGGTTCAAGCCCCAGATACTCCAGCAGGCGCTTGTACACAAGCATGCGGCGCTTGGCATAGTAGTTGCCGGTGGCGTAATGGCAGTCGCCAGGGTGGCAGCCGCATACCAGCACGCCATCGACGCCGTTCTGATAGGCCTTCAGCACGTACTGGGGGTTCACGCGCCCCGAGCAGGGTACGCGCAGAAGGCGGATATCGGCGGGGTACTCCATGCGGTTCAGACCTGCCAGGTCGGCCCCGGCGTAGGTGCACCAGTTGCAGCAGAATGCCAGTATCTTCGGTTGCCATTCCATTGGGGCGGTTTCGGTTGCCGGCGCTGTGCTGGTGGCAGATGCCGGTGTGGCGGTTTCGGTGTTCTGGTTCATCGGAGCAACGCCTCCATTTCGCGCATGATTCCCTCGTTGGTGAAGCCCAGAAGGTCGGCGGCGCCGGCGCGGCAGGCAACGGTGCAGGCGCCGCAGCCTTGGCACAGACCGGGGTTGGGTTTTGCCACGGTACGGGTTACCTTCTGCGAGTTCTCGCGCAGGGTTACCTCGGCAAGCTCGATTGCTCCGTAGGGGCAGATGTCGGTGCAAGCGCCGCAACCGGAGCATTTTGCGTTGTCGACGTGCACGATCATGGGGTTCGACTCTATCTGCCCGCGGGCAAGCAGGCCTATTACCTTGGAAGCGGCAGCGCCTGCTTGGGCCACGGTGTCGGGGATGTCCTTCGGCCCCTGCGCAACGCCGGCAAGGTAGACGCCGGCCGTGTTCGTTTCCACGGGGCGCAGCTTCGGGTGGGCCTCGGTGAAGAAGCCCTCGGGCCCGCGCTGCGCGTTCAGCACAGCCGCTATCTGGCTGGCTCCTTCGTTGGGCACCATTGCGGTTTCCAGCACCACCATGTCGGCGTCTACGCGCACCACCTGGCCGGAAAGCGTATCCTCGCCCATGCAGACGAGTTTGCCGCCTTCGGGGTAGATCTTCGAAACGCGCCCGCGCACGTACACCGCGCCATCGTGCAAGGTGTTCATGTAGAACTCGTCGTAGCCTTTGCCCGCACAACGCACGTCCATGTAGAACACGAAGCAGCGGCCGTCCTTCACCTTGTCCAGGTACTGGTGCGCATGCTTTGCCGAGTACATGCAGCAGGCGCGGCTGCAGTACGAAACACCCTTATGCGGGTCGCGCGAGCCAACGCATTTGATGATGGCGAGCGTCTTGGGCTCGGCGTGGTCGCTGGGGCGCTGGATATGGCCTTCGGTGGGCCCAGAGGCGTTCACCAACCGTTCGAACTGCAGGCCGGTGACGATATCGGGGTAGCGGCCACCGCCGTACTCGCCGTAGATCTTCGTCCAGTCGATAAGGTCGTAGCCGGTGGCAAGGATAATGGCGCCGAAGGTTTCGGTGGTGGTGCGGTCGGTGTCGTCGTAGCGGATGGCACCGGTGGGGCACATCTTGGCGCACACGCCGCACTTGCCCTCGGTGAGCTTCCGGCAGGTTTTTGCGTCGATGGTGGGCTTGCTGGGCACGGCTTGGGCGAAGGGTTTGTATATCGCCTTGCGAAGCGATAGGCCCTCATCGAACTCGTTGGCGGTTTTGCTGGGGCATTTCGTCTCGCAGGCGCCGCAGCCGGTGCACAGGTCGTAGTCGATGTACTTGGCGCGCTCGCGGATGGTAGCCTCGAAGTTGCCGATGTATCCAGTCACCTTTTCCACTTCGGAAAGCGTTTTGATGGTGATGTTGGGATGGCTGCCCGCCTCCGACATCTTCGGCGTGCAGATGCAGGCCGAGCAGTCCATGGTGGGGAAGGTTTTGTCCAGCTTCACCATCTT
>CAVDDI010000144.1:0-3701 GCA_963607675.1 bacterium
CTCTGGGCTCTCTTGCTCGACAACGGAAGTCACTGGTACATTCTTTGCTTTCTTTCGACTACCGAAGAATCCCACGAGCTCTCCTTTCAACAGCGGTCCCTATTGTTTCACGTGAAACCTGCGCATATACAGGCTTAGTAGCAACAGCATTTTATGGATATATATACGTTGAGACTGGATGTTTCAAACAATCACAACGTGGAAATGGCACGTAAGGCAAGAAACGGGACATATTGGCATCGAAGCCGCTCCTTGTTTTTGTTTCCTCATGATACCCCGCTGTCGCTTATCGGAAAATAGCGGCAAAACAGATTATCTCGCAGACCGTGAAAATAATAGAGCAGATACCGAGCATCAAACAACAGCGTAAACGGCTCATGAAAAAATGAGGCTCTGAGAGCCATCGTAACGGACGCGCAGGCCAAAGAATAGGCGAATACTCGTCTAACGAAAAACGGCACCTTAGATTAGATCTAAGGTGCCGTTTTGGCTAATAAGGCTTCTTCTGAGCCAAACCGACCCTTCTCGGAAGCCGCATCGAAGGGTTGCATCTTTTCTCGAACATGATGATTGCTCTCTGGGTTTCACCATCCGAAAGAACGAGTCCCCTCGAGGAAACAAACCCCATCCCAAGTTTTCGGGCCACAGCTTTAGCATGGTCCAGCTCGTCTGACTCGGCTTGCGTCTTGTAGCAAACCAAACGGCCTCCCTTACAGAGAAGAGGTGAGGCAAGCTCAAGGAGGGACGAGAGCTGGGAAAGAGCGCGCGCGGTAATCACAGAGAATTCCCCGGGATGTTCCAAGGCAAGATCCTCGATCCTTCCATGGTATGTGGTTGCCGATGCAGACAAGCCAAGCTCCAAGATGAACTTATCAAGCGCCTTGGTCTTCTTCCCAACAGAATCAACCAAGAGGGTGTCTCTCCCTGAAATCACTGCCAAGGGGATACCAGGGAACCCTGCCCCTGATCCCATATCGAGATACCGGCCATCAGGAGCATCGGCAACTTCAGGCAATCCCTGGATAGAGTCCTCGATATGGAGAACCTGGGCGCTTTCCCAATCAACGATGCGCGTGAGATTAGTGGTTTTGTTCTCCTCGATAACAAGCCGTAGATGCTGATCGAGCAGCTTGCGCTGCTCGACAGTTGGCTGAGGAATAGATGTCTCAGTCATAAGATCTCTTTCGAATCCGAGTAACCCTTATTTAGGGATCACCACAACGCGGCGGGCACGACCTTCGCCTTCGCTGACGGTTTCCACACGGCTGTCGCCACGGAGCGCAACATGCACGATGCGGCGCTCGTAAGGCGTCATAGGACGGAGCTTGATGCTCCTATCTTGGGAAACGGCCTTGTCGGCAGCATTACAGGCAATATCTTCCAACTTCTGGCGCTGACGGCCCTTGTATCCTTCAACGTCAACGACAATAGGATACCGATGACCAACCGTGCGGGTGGTAATGGATGAAATCAGGAACTGCAAGGCATCAAGGGTCTTACCATGCCTACCGATAAGCACCGCAAGATCATCGCCAGTGATATCGAGGATAAGCTCGCCTTCATCGCCCTCATATTCCTCGATCTCAACCTCACCGACATTGAAGTACTTCAAGATGCTCTGAATAGCCTCGGTAGCGGTATCTGCGATCTTGTCGATCTCTTCCTCGCTGTAGCAAGAGCCATCATCGGCTTCGAGCTCCTGCTCGGCTTTCACTTCGTTCTCTTCTTCCATGAGAACCTCCTTACATTCAAATCTCCCCCTACACGGCAATGCCATATAGGGGGAGTAGACGGCAATATTGAGCTTGCGATAACTGCAGCGGTTACTTGCTCTTCTTGGTTGGGCGCTTCTTCTTTTCCTTGCGAACCACGTCAACCTCTACCGGCTTCACCTCGACCTTTTCAGCCTCAATCTCAGCATCCTTGTGCTTGAACACGCGAGTGGAGATGATCTGCTGGAACACACCGAAGAGGGATGAGGTAGCCCAGAACAGGATAACGCCCGTAGGGGAACCCCAGCCAAGCCACAGCATGAAGAGCGACATGATGCCCATCATGATCATGGTCTGCGTCTTCTGCGGGCTGTTCGTGCCGGCCTGCTGGAGCAGCGAAGGCAGGAATGTGCAGAATGCGAAGATCAGGAGCAGGATGCCGTAAGGGATGAAAGACACGAAATCCTGGCTGAACATGGTGGACGGGGAAGAGATCAGGCTAGGCAGGATGTTATAGAACGAATAGGTCATGCCCTCGGTGCGGCTGCCCATTTCCTGCAACACCTGGAACAGCGCGATGAAGATAGGCATCTGAAGGAGCAGAGGAAGGCAACCGGTGATGGGGTTGAAGCCGATCTCGGCATAGACCTTCTGCATCTCTTCCGCCTGACGCTGCTGATCGTCGGCATATTTCTCTTGGATCTCCTGAATGCGCGGGCTGAACTGCTGCATTCGATAAGATGACTTGATCTGCTTCTGCATAAGAGGGAACAGGATCAGGCGAAGGATCAACGTGACGATGACGATAGCCAGACCCCAGTCAGCAACGAAACCATACGCAGCCTCGATGCACCAGAAGATCGCGTCTTTAAACGCTTCCCACATGTAGTACTACGTCCTCTCGGTCGGTAACCTATTTATTGAAAAAGCGGAACTGCTCGGGAACGGGATCGTACCCTCTGCCTCCGCCGGGCCTGCACCTCAGTATGCGCCTGCAGGTGAGATACAGACCCTTCAGAAAGCCGAATCGCTTAACGGCAACGAGCCCATACTCCGAGCAAGTCGGGATAAAGCGGCAGGTTGCAGGCAGAAGAGGGGAAATGGCCAAACGGTAGAACTTGATCAGAAGCAGCAGCAACGATTTCGGCACCGACGCTATGCTCGACCATACACGCTTCATGGCTAATGCTCTTCGCCTTGGTAGGGTTCGACTATCTTCTTGCATTCCGCGAGCACCTTGCCATAGGCAGCTCGCGTGGTTTTCCTGTTCGCGATGAAGAGGACATTCAACTCCGGCCAAGGGCCGCCAAGGTCATGGCAAACGGCGCGCATGCGTCTTTTCGCAGAATTGCGCCAGACCGCATTGCCGTTTTTCTTGCCGGCTATAAATGCAACACGGCCGCTAGGGCCGTGTTGGGTATCCCCTCGATACACGATCAATGTACCGACAGGAGTTGCATGTCGTTTTCCGTGCGAGAACAGGTAGGAGATCTCAGTGCTGGATTTTATGGTTCCTAACACGGTTTCTCACAAGGAAAATTAGGCACAGAGACGCTTGCGGCCCTTGGCACGACGAGCGGCAAGAACGGCACGGCCGCTCTTAGTTGCCATACGTGCACGGAAACCATGAGTCTTTGCGCGCTTACGGGTGTTCGGTTGATAGGTGCGCTTCATCACTTTTCCTTTCAGATTTACAGTAACCTCGAAATTATACGATGGGAGAATCAAGCGTCAAGGAAAAAGAAGCTAGACAAAGCAGCTCAAACCCACCGATCCACACAATGCACACGCGAACCCTGACATCAACTACGCACGTGATTCCACGTTCAGCAGAGCAGAGTCAAGCACATGACCCTCCATCGCCCAATGAAGGTCGTTGAAGTAGAAGCCCTCGGGAAGACCGAGCTTGCAATCAAGGGCATAAACGCAAAGCGTGTAGCGATGGTTCTTGTCTGGCGGACATGGGCCGATATAGCCGTTGATCACGTC
>CAVDDI010000145.1:0-3676 GCA_963607675.1 bacterium
CATTCGCTCGTTTGCAGCGCGAATCGCGGGGTTGCCCGCCGTTTACGGGGCGCTGCTGCCCAGTTGCTTGCTTTTCGTGGTGAACTGCGCCACTCCAGCGCATTGGAGTAAAATAGTCCCTTGAAAAATTCCCCCGTGCGAATTGCCTGTGCCTTCAGAGCCATCGCATTCGCCGGTCGGAGCTTGCAAGCAACCCGAAAGGAAGACCAATGGCTGACGTGACACCTGTGGATTACATCTGGAAGAACGGCGAAGCTGTGCCGTGGGAGCAGGCAACCACGCACGTCCTTACCCATGCTCTTCACTACGGCTCCGGCGTTTTCGAGGGCATCCGCTGCTACCACAACGAGGAAACCGACGAAGCCGTTATCTTCCGCCTTCGCGACCACATGGAGCGCCTGCATCGCAGCGCGAAGATCGCCATGATCGACCTGCCCTACACGGTAGACGAGCTGTGCGACGCCACGGTGGAAATCATCAAGAAGAACAACCTGAAGTCCTGCTACATCCGCCCGCTTGCCTACTACGGCTACGGGCAGATGGGCGTCGACCCCACGGGTGCTCCTGTCGATGTGGTTATCGCCGTGTGGCCTTGGGGTGCCTATATGGGCGAAGATGCGCTGAAGAACGGCATCACCATGGGCGTCTCCTCTTGGCGCCAGCGTTCCTTCAACGCCATCCCGCCAGCTGTGAAGTCCTCTGCCTCCTACATGAACTCCATCCTGGCCAAGCTCGAGGCCAAGAGCCACGGCTATGCCGAGGCGGTTATGCTCAACGAGCAGGGCTATGTATGCGAGGGCACGGGCGAGAACCTGTTCGTGGTGCGCAACGGCATCGTTTCCACGCCGCCGCTGTCCGATGGCCTGCTTGAGGGCATCACCCGCGACACCATCCTCACGCTGTGCTGCGACATGGACATCCCGGCAATCGAGGAATCCCTTACCCGTTCCGACCTCTACATCGCCGACGAGATGTTCCTTACCGGTTCCGCGGCAGAGCTCACGCCCGTTGCCAGCGTCGACGAGCGCAAGATCGGCGGCATGGGCCCGGTAACCGAGCAGCTGCAGAAGCGCTACTTCGACGTTGCCTACGGCAAGGTCCCCGAGTACGAAGACTGGATCACGCGCATCAAGTAGTCATATATAGGCTGATGAACGTTGAAATCGAGCCGCATTTCCGGGCGTGCCCCGGGTGCGGCTCGATTGCTGAAAAGGGCTGCCAAGGGGCCGTGCGCCCAGGCGGCGGGAAGCAGCGCCGGCGCAAAGGCTGGCCGCAGGGGAATGGAAGGTGAAGATGGCTGAGATCAGAACAAGGGAAGTGGACGACCTGCTTGAGGTCCTTGCGGGCCTCACCGATCCCGACGATGTGTTCGCCCTCCTGGAAGACCTGTTCACGGTGCGTGAGATCAAGGATACCTCCCAGCGCCTTGACGTGGCGCGCATGCTGCGCGACGGCAGCTCCTATGCGGTGATAGAGAAGGCAACGGGTGCTTCGGCCACCACCATCGCCCGCGTGTCCAAGGCTTTGAACTACGGCGCAGGCGGTTATAAGTGCGCGTTCGGCATCCTTGATGCCAAGGAAGCCACCGAAGGGCAGCAGGCCTCCGGCGTTTAGCCGCTGTGCAACGCCGCAACACCTCACTGCCAATCTCAAGGAAAGGAACAGCTGCCATGGGCTCAGTTCTGGCATTCGCCAAACGGAAGAACGTTGAGGTTTCGGTTCAGCGCTACCTCATCGATGCGCTTGGGGCCATGGCGCAAGGCCTGTTCGCCTCGTTGCTCATGGGCACCATCCTTTCCACCATCGGCCAGCAGGCTGGCATCGATGTGCTGGTTCAGGTGGGCGATTTCGCCAAGGCGGCAGCTGGCCCGGCCATGGCCGTTTCCATCGGCTTTGCGCTGAAGGCGCCTTCGTTGGTGCTGTTCTCCCTGGTGGCAGTGGGGTCTGCCGCCAATAGCCTGGGTGGCGCCGGCGGGCCGCTTGCGGTCCTGGTGGTTGCCATCGTCGCCAGCGAGTGCGGCAAGCTCGTTGCCGGTGAAACCAAGATAGACATCCTGGTAACCCCTTCGGTCACCATCTTGGTGGGCTGCCTGCTTTCCATGGCTTGCGCGCCCAGCATCGGCGCGGGCGCCACAGCGGTTGGCTCGCTTATCATGTGGGCAACCGACCTGCAGCCTTTCTTCATGGGCATCCTGGTCTCTGCGCTGGTGGGCATTGCGCTCACCTTGCCCATTTCCTCTGCGGCGATCTGCGCGGCGCTCAGCTTAACCGGCTTGGCCGGCGGTGCGGCCGTCGCAGGCTGTTGTGCGCAGATGGTGGGCTTCGCCGTGATGAGCTTCAAGGAAAACCGCTGGGGCGGCCTTGTCTCCCAGGGCTTGGGCACCTCTATGCTGCAGATGGGCAACATCGTGCGCAACCCCCGCATCTGGATCCCGCCCACGTTGGCTTCCATGATCACCGGCCCCATTGCCACCTGCCTGTTCCAGCTGAAGATGAACGGCCCGGCCATTTCCTCGGGCATGGGCACCTGCGGTCTGGTTGGGCCCATCGGCGTGTACACCGGCTGGGTGGCCGATGTTGCCTCGGGAGCCATGGCCTCCATCACCGCCATGGATTGGGCCGGGCTGGTGCTTATCTGCTTCGTGCTTCCTGCGGTGCTTACCTATGCGTTCGGCCAGGTGTTGCGCAAAATCGGCTGGATCCACGAGGGTGACCTCACGCTTGAGTCCGCCGACGATATGGTGAAGGCAGAAGGCTAGCCCATGGAAGCAGCCCAGGCAGAAGGGAAGGGCAAGGCTTCCCGAACACGCATTGCCCTGGTGGCGTTGGTGGTTGCCGCGCTGGTGCTCGGCGCTGTTTGCTTGGCGGGGCATTTCCTTTCGAAGAACGCAGCAAAGGGCTATTCCCTTGTTTCGCCCGGGAAGCTGACTGTTGCCATGTCGGTGGGGTTCCCCCCGTTCGAACAATACGACGAAGATGGCAACCCTACCGGCTATGACGTAGCCGTGGTGCAAGAGGTGGCAACCCGCTTGGGTTTGGAATGCCAGATCGTCAACGTGCCGTTCAGCAGCATCGTGAACGCCGTGGGCAAAGGCCAGAAGTACGACGTGGGCGTTTCCGCCATCTCAATCAACCCCGACCGATCCAACACGGTAGACTTCAGCAGCCCTTATTACATCTCCGATCAGGCGGTGGTGTGCAAGAAGGGCGCGGTGAGCAAGGTGAGCGAGCTGAAGAGGCTCAACGTTGCCGCGCAGATGGGCTCTACCGGTTACGACTATGCCACAGCGAACATCAACGAGCATGTTCTGCCATGTGCCAGCCCCGAGGCATGCTTCGCCGCAATGGAGCAGGGCAGTGTAAGCGCCGTGGTGGTCGACGCCCCGGCGGCGCGCTATCTCATTGACACGCGCTACTCGCAGTATTCCATCCTGGAAACCGTGGCAACCGGGGAAAAGTACAGCTTCGCCGTGAACAAGGGCAATCGTGCGCTTACCGAGGCCATTAACGAGGTGCTGTCCGCCATGAGCGAGGACGGCACTCTTGAAGCTTTGCAGCATCAGTACGGGCTGTAGATGCTTTGCGGGCCTGGCAGTGTTGCTGCGGCTCTAAGGGCTCGGCTCAACCTGTCCGCGCCGCGGGCAGGGGCATGCGCCCCTCGGGGATTCCCGCTACC
>CAVDDI010000146.1:0-3675 GCA_963607675.1 bacterium
GCGCAGGCATCTACTACCCGGTAATGGCAGAGGACTTCGGCGTGCCGGTGAGCCAAATCTCGCTGTGGCGCACGTTCGACTACATCACCGGCATCATCGCCTCGCCTATCGCGGGCATCTGGTTGGCAAAGCGCAACCCCAAGCTGGTCATCCTCATCGCGGCCGCAATCGAATCGCTCGTGTTCGTCGGCTTCGGCATGGCTCCCGACCTGTGGATGATCTGGGTGCTCGGCGCAATCGCCGGCGTGACCAACGCCGTTATGCTGGGCGTTGGCGTTGCCGCCATCATGAACATGTGGTTCCGTTCCAGCACCGGCCTGATCATCGGCATCTGCACCGCATTCACCGGCTTCGGCGGCATGCTGTTCAGCCCTGTTGGCCAGATGCTCATCGACCAGGGCGGCTGGCGCTTCAGCTACACCACCCTGGGCGTCCTTTCCCTCATCGTTATGGTGATCGGCGTATGCGTGTTCATGAAGAGCCGTCCCGAGGACCACGGCATGCTTCCCTACGGTGCCGCCAAGGCTGCTGCCAAGGCAGCCGCAGAAGCAGGCAAGGAACAGGTCATCGTTCCGTCCGTCCGTCCGTCCGTTGCGCGTAAGTCCTGGATCTTCTGGGCAATCATCCTGTTCGGCTTCCTTATCAACACCGTTTGCAACATCAACGCGTACTTCGCAAGCTATGTGGTCTGGTTCAACTCCCAGGATGCTGTTGTTGCCGGCGCCGTTGCAGGTGCGTTCGTGACCGGCGCCGAGCTTACCGCCTTCAACAGCTTCGGCAATGCAGCTGGTAAGGTCGGTCTGGGCCTGTTCTCCGACGTGAACCTGCGCAACGCCATCATCGTCCTTTGCGGCTGCGGTATGGTTGGTCTGGCGCTTATGTGGCAGTTCCCCAACAGCGTGCTGCTCCCCATCGGCGGTGTTCTGATGGGCGCATTCATCGCAGCTGTTCTGGTTATCATGCCCATGACCGTTCGCGCAGCATTCGGCGACGGCGCTTCCTTCCCCATCATCTGGTCGAACATCGGCATGTCCCTTGGCCTGGGCGGCGCATGCGGCTCTTACATCTGGGGCTTCATCTCTGAGAACTTCGGCGGATACTCCGGCGTGTTCGGTGTGGCACTGGCCTGCATGGTGGTTCTGCTTATCGTTGGCCTGGTGGTGTACAAGCACCGCGACACCCTTCCCCGCGAAGAGCTTACCGAGGAAGATCTGTAAAGCCTCCTTCCGGTTCAACCGTCTGGCAGAGCGGTAAACCGAAACCGGCGCCGGGACAAGTTCCCGGCGCCGGTTTTTTGCGCCTTCACACAGTGCTGTGCGCATATGAGGACCGAAGCTGACCGTTTACAAGAAGACAAAGCAAAAAAGACTGAGCATCCTTCTGTAATACACTTGCATTGCAGAGACGAGAAAGACCCGAGGCAAAGGATGACAATGGCGAAAATTAAAGGAACGCGCAAGGCGCAGCTTTCGGCTGCGGTCATATTCCTTGTTGCGCTGAATCTTCGCCCGGCCATTATCGCCGTAGGCCCACTGCTTTCGCAGATCGGCGCCAGCCTTGGTTGGGGTGAATCGCTGCTGGGGCTTTTGGGGTCGCTGCCGCTCCTTGCTTTCGCAGCACTGAGCATACTGGTGCGCTACCTCACCGACCGGTTCGACACCGATAAGGTTCTGCTTGTTGCACTGGTGCTGATTGCCGGCGGATGCGTCCTTCGTTCCACCTGCGGGGCAACGGGTGTTTGGATCGGCACGGTTATCGTCGGCGGCTCAATAGCCGTGGGCAACGTGCTGGCGCCGGCCATCGTCAAGCGCGACTACCCTGAGCATATCTCTATGGCCACCGGCGCCTACTCCGCGTTCGTCACCACCGGCTCGGCCTTGGCGGGGCTCACTGCAGCAGCCCTGGCGGAAGCCCTAGGCGGATGGCAAGAGGCGCTGATGTTCTGGGCTGCGCCTGCATTGATTGCCGCACTGCTCTGGTTCTGGAAAATGCGCACAAGGAAAAGTGACGGGCGCGCAAACGAAGGAGCTGCCAGCAGCCATGGAGCGACCTGCGCCACAGCAACCGAACCTGCAACGCAACACCACAATACGCCTGCCACTCCCCTATGGAAGCGTCCCACTACCTGGCTTGTAACCCTGTTCATGGGACTGCAGTCGGCAGCGTTCTACACCTTTTCCAACTGGCTCCCCAGCTTTTCCGTTGCCGCCGGATACACCTCGGCGGAGGCTGGCGTTCAGCTGTTCCTTTTCCAGATAATCGGAACGTTTGCCGGGCTTGCCATACCCCGCTTCATGTATGTACGCGGTAACCAGACAACAGCTGGCCTTATCGCCAGCTCGGCATTGCTCATCGCCGCATTGGGCTGGCTCTTCCTCCCTCAGGCATCGTTGTTATGGAGCGTCGTAGGGGGAATCGGGCAGGGATCATCGCTGGTGGTGGCGCTCACCCTGATATCGTTGCGCGGCACCACGCACGAGGAAACGGTGGCGCTTTCCGGCATCGCCCAGTCGTTCGGCTACCTGTTTGCCGCCTGCGGACCCGTGGCCTTTGGCGCACTGCTGGAAGCAACCAGCAACTACACCTACCCGCTTGGGCTTATGGCCGCGCTGGCGCTCTGCCAATGCCTGCTCTGCTTCGCCGTAGGGAAAGCCCCGAACCGGCAAAGCTAATGCCAGCTGAGGTAGGCATTGTTCACGAATACGAACAGCAGCGCCAAAACGATGAGGATGGCCACGACAACCTTCGCCTTCGAAGACCCTTTGTTACTGCGCATAGCCTGTTCCTCCCATTGACTGCACTACCCTACCGATAGCTGAACTCCACTTGATACTGGCTACCGAGCGCAGCGGTGAACATGGCGCGGATGTTCGCCTCTGCGTTGGCCTTCGCCTCGTTGAAAAGCCCGCCGTCTTCGGTAACCTGCTTTTCGCTCTCTTCCTTGCATTTGCGCTGGAACGAGTCGACGTCCTGCACATGGATAGGGTTGAGGATGTTGTTGTTTTCCTCGAGCGCACCCGACTTGTCCATATCGGGCTCGTTGGAGATGATGTACGGATCATCGAGCGTTACGGTGATGGTGCCGCCATCCGCCTTGAACTCAGCCGTCTTCAGATTCACGCCAGCCTTGATGGTCCCCGCATAGCGGTACCAGAAGCTGTTCTCGGTGAAGGGGATGTCGAACAGGTCGAAGAACGAATTGGCGTCGGTGACTTTATCGACGATCTGATAGTCCTGCGAAGCGGTTACCAGCTCATCCCGCGACACGATGCGGTCGAACACCACCGAGGGAGAGAGCGTTTCCTGGGAGCCGCCGATCTTGAACCCGGTCATGTTCATGCCGATTGCAGCTGCCACGCACAGGGCAATGCCCACCAGCAGCCCCACAAAGAAAACCTTGATGCGGGAAATGCCCTTTTTCACGTTCAACCCACCTATCTGCACACGGCATCAGCCAGAAAACCTTAGGACCATTCCCTAAACCATAAGCAAAAACGGTGCGGAACAAACATTCCGCACCGTTCCTCAATCAAAAGATCAAGATGCCCTACGGGCACCTGCTGGTTGCCAACTGCCCAACGTAGGCAAGCAGCAAAGCAGGCGAACCCCGATCAAGCAAGGCCTGGCCATAAGCCCGAAAGCCCCGTCCGCTACAGTGCGCGGATCTGCTGGGCC
>CAVDDI010000147.1:0-3671 GCA_963607675.1 bacterium
TCTTTATCTCTTCGCGCAGCTCTTCGTAGTTCACGTTCGTTCCTCCTTGGATGCTTGGTTGGATGCTCTGCCCTTGAATTCACAGGTGCGTTCTTTGCCCCCGATACCGTACCACGCCCACGTGAAGCTGCTCTGAAGACCGGGGGCGCGCGTTGGCGATGGGAACGATCGAAGCGGCATGCAGGCATCACGCGAGGCAACGTTATAAGCGCACAAGCACGCAACCCGCATTCCCCCGGTTGTTCGACGGCCGCATTTGCACCGCGCGGTAGCGCCAACAGCAAGCGTGGCGGCGTCACAGCCCAGCACGGCCCACGGCACCGGCCCGCACGGCTCGATGCGCGGTACAGGATCCATGGCAAACCCATAGAGAAAGCGGGTTGAACAGGTTCACCGGGAATAGAATAAAAACATCCATCACCCAAATGAACATGCTGCCCCGCCGCGCACCGCTCGTGCGCGCCTGCGCATGGGAAGGAACGCCTTGAAGCCAACCGAACGCTGGTGCTCGTTCTTCAACAGGAGCATCCCCAACATCATCCTTCGCCTGTGCGTGTTGGGAGTCGGCTTCTTCTCCATGGCTATGGCCATCGCCATCTCGCGCACCACGGGGCTGGGCACTTCGCCCATCTCGTGCTTGCCGGCAACGCTTTCCTACTTCACGCCTCTCACCATCGGCACAGGCACCTTCGTGATGAACTGCGGCTTCCTGCTGCTGCAGGTAATCCTGCTGCGCCGCGACTTCAACCCCGTGCAGGCGCTGCAGCTGCCCTTCGTGTTCCTGTTCAGCATGATCATCGACCTGTGCGTGCCGGTAGCCGAGGCCATCCCCATGCCGAACTACCCCGTTCAGCTTGCCTGGAACATAGCCAGCTGCTTCCTTATCGCCTTCGGCGTGTTCCTGCAGGTGAAGGCCGCCGTCATCACGCTTCCGGGCGAAGGCCTGGTGCTGGCCGTTTCCCGCACGGTGAGAAAGCCGTTCCCCAAGTGCAAGATCGCCTTCGATTCCACCATGGTGGTTATATCGGTAGTGCTTTCGTTTGCAGCGATGGGAGCGCTCAACGGCGTGCGCGAGGGCACCATCATCACTGCGCTGGCCGCCGGCGCCATCGTGGGGCTGTTCAACCGCCTTATGCCGAACTTCAGCCGCTTCTGCCCTGTTGAGGGGCACATCAGCTTCGTCATCGGGGTTTCCATGGGTGAAGACGACCAGCCCGCACCCCAGCCCCCGAAGTCGGGCCAGCAGCCGCTGGTCATCGCCATCGAGCGCCAGTACGGCTCGGGCGGGCGCATGATAGGCCAGGCCGTGGGAAAGCAGCTGGGAATCCCCGTGTTCGACCACACCCTTATCGACCTTACGGCGAAGGAATCGGGCTTCCCACCTTCCTACGTGGCCAACCACGAGCAGGAGGTTCGACGCGGCCTGCTGTACAACCTGTACATGCAGAACTACCAGCACGTGGGCGCCGAGCCCGAGAAGATGGACGGGGTTTGGCTGGCCCAGGCGCGCGCCATCACCAAGCTGGCCGACGACGGCGCCTGCGTTATCGTGGGCCGCTGCGCCGGGCCCATCCTGCGCGGGCGCAAGAACGTGCTCTCCGTGTTCGTGCATGCCCCGCTTGAGGCGCGCATCGCCCACGTGATGCAACGTGAGCACATCGACCGCAACAAGGCCGCCTCACGCATCGAGTCCATCGACCGCGAGCGCGCCGAGCACAGCCTGCGGTTCGCTGATGTGGCCTGGGACGCACCCGAGGGGCACCACCTCTCCATCGATTCCAGCCTGGAAGGCCCCGCCGACACGGCAACGCTCATCGCGCAGTTCGCACGGCGCGCCTTCCCCGATGCACCGCTTTCCCCCTGCCCCAAGAAGCCCAGCCCAAGCAAGCGGCAGCAAGCTTGACCTGGCGGCAATAGGGCAACAAGGCAAGCGAACCGCCCCGGTCGATCGGCCGATGCCGAACGCAGCAGCCCGCAGACGCCCTGCCCCTTCGCCCATCGTCCCATCCGCATGGGCCCGCTTCCATGGCGGAACCATGAACAAACAGCCCGCCCCATCTAGAAAGGCCTTCCCCCCTTGAAATTCACCCAAACCTGGCACTCGTTCTTCGACCGTAAGACCCCCAACGTGGTTCTGCGCCTGCTGGTTATGCTGGCCGGCGTTTCCATTGTTTCCGCATCGGTGGCGCTCACGCGCGCTACAGGCCTGGGCACTTCGCCCGTATCGTGCTTCCCGGCTACGCTTTCCTACCTCACCCCGTTTTCCACCGGCGTTTGCACCTTCGTCATGAACGTGCTGTTCGTGTTCATCCAGATTGCCCTGTTGCGCCGCAACTTCAACCCTGTGCAGCTGCTGCAGATACCCTACGTATTCGTGTTCTCGGCGCTCATCGACGTGTTCGTGCCCCTGTGCGAGCTTATCCCCATGGGCAACTACGGCCTTCAGGTGCTGTGGAGCGTGGTGGGCTGCCTCATGACCGCGTTCGGCGTGTTCCTGCAGGTGAAGGCAAGCTTCCTCACCCTTCCCGGCGAAGGCATCATCCTGGCTATCTCGCGCGTTACGAAAGTGGCGTTCCCCAAGATCAAGGTTGCGTTCGACAGCACCAACGTGGTGGTTGCGGCCGTTGTTTCCCTGGCGTGCTCCGGCGGGCTGTACGGCGTGAGGGAGGGAACCATCCTGGCCGCGCTTGCCGTGGGCACCATCGTGGGGTTGTTCAACAAGGTGCTTCCCCGCTTCGAGCAGTTCTGCCCGGTCCAAGGCCACATCACCCTTACCGCCGCCGGCATGGATGCGCCGAGCGAAACCGTGCCG
Organism: bacterium; assembly: GCA_963607675.1. Lineage (GTDB taxonomy): Bacteria > Actinomycetota > Coriobacteriia > Coriobacteriales > Eggerthellaceae > Anaerotardibacter. Next base: position 2,813 of record CAVDDI010000147.1, read on the forward strand.
CCGGTAACCGAGGGCGCAACCACCCCGCTGGTCATCACCATCGGCCGCCAGTTCGGATCCGGCGGCCGCGAGATCGGCCAGGCCGTGGGCAAGGAACTGGGCATCCCCGTGTTCGACCACACGCTCATCGAGCTGACGGCCGAGGAATCGGGCCTTACGCGCAACTACATCGCGGCGCACGAGCAGGAGGTGCGCGGCGGCCTGCTGTACAACCTGTACATGCAGAGCTATCAGCGCTTCGGCTCCGACGCGCAGGAGATGGACCCCATCTGGCTGGCGCAGGCGCGCGCCATCACCAAGCTGGCCGATGCGGGCAGCTGCGTCATCGTGGGCCGTTGCGCCAACTTCATCCTGAAGGGGCGCGACAACGTGTTCGACGTGTTCGTCCATGCACCCCTGGTGCCCCGTATCGGCCGCGTGATGGAGCGCGAGGGCGTAGACCATATGAAGGCAGCAGAGGACATCGCACGCATCGACGGCGAGCGCGCCGAGCACTGCCGCCATTTCGCCGGCAAGGAATGGGGTGCTTCCGAGAACTACCAGCTATCGCTTGACTCGTCGTTCCAACCTGCCGCGGAAAACGCGAAGCTCATCGCAAACCTGGCACGCAAGGCGTTCCCCGATGCCCCGCTTTCGCCCAACCCCGAAAAGCCGAAGGTTAAGTAGGGCGGAAGCCCCACTAGCATGGCGGTTCGTATATCATCAGAGCCGAACGAATTGAAAGGAACGCGAAAGATGACCGACCAGCAAAAGCCCGTCCGCGTACGCTTCGCCCCCTCGCCCACCGGCGAGCTGCACATCGGTGGCGCACGCACCGCAATCTTCAACTGGGCGTTCGCCCGCGCAACGGGCGGCACCT
>CAVDDI010000148.1:0-3525 GCA_963607675.1 bacterium
GGCCGAGTTGCCGAAATGGGTCGAGTGGCTATCCGCCGAATAGCGTAAGAAGGGGCTGGCTGGAAGGTGGCACGGGAAGCGAGCCCATGCATCTCTGGGCCTGCCGTGCCTATGCATGCGGGGGGGGTGACTGCGCCGGCGCGTTCCGCTGAAGATGCGCCGAATTGCGCGTTGGCGCCTGCGCTGCCCTTAAAGGAACGTGATCCCGAAGGCCTGGAACAGCGAACCCCAGCATACGCCTGTTGCGTACAGCCCCAGCAGGATGAGGAGGTTCTGCTTCACGCGGCGGTTCTCGCTGAACAGCACCAGCAGGCCCACGCCGGCGGAAACCAGGAGCCCTGCCATCATGGCGCCGGTTCCCAGTATGCCGTCAAGGTAGAGCTGCGTGATTACCACGCTGGCCCCGCAGTTGGGGATAAGCCCCACCAGGGCCGAGCCGAAGATGGCGATGCCCGGGTTGCCCGAAAGGAACGCGGTCACGGCTTCTTCGCCGGCAAGCTCCATTGCGGCATTGAGCGCCAGTGAGATAAGGAACACGATAACGGCCACCTGCAGCGTGTGCTTCACGGCGCAGGCCACGATGTTGCCCCACGAGCTTCCGTCCTCGGCGCAATGGCAGCTGGGGTTATGGCAGTGCTCGTCGCCGAACACGTGCTCGTCTTCGATGTGGTGGTGCTCGCAATTGCAGGAGTGCCCGTGGGCGTGCTCGTGTTCTGCGGCCGCCCGCTGCTGGCTCACTTTCAGGCGAAGCCTCAATACCGCATCGATGCCGAAGCCCATCACCATGCCGATGACCACCTTGCATCCGATGATGCAGAGCATAACGGTGGGATCCACCTGCTCGGCGATGAACAGGGGCAGCATCTCGTCGGAAGTTGAGAGATATACTGCGAACAGCGTTCCCAGGGTGATGGCGCGGCTGCCGAACAGGGCAGACCCGGCGGCGCTGAATCCGCATTGCGGCACGGCGCCCAGCACGGCGGCCACGGCGGGCCCCAGACGGCCGGCCTTCTGCACCAGCTCCTCGGTCTTGTTGCCGGCCTTGTGCTCGAGCGCTTCGAGCAGCAGGTACGTGACAAGCAGGAACGGCACCAAGTGGATGGTGTCCTTGAAGGCATCTGCCAGAAGATCGACGATAAGCTCTTCCATTTATTCCTCCTGCTTGGCCAGGCAGCGCTCACACATGCCGTAGAGCACGGTCTTGGTGGGGTTGATGCGCACATGGTGATGCTCGATCACATGCTCGTAGAGCTTCTGAAGCTCGCCGCAGTCGATGGGGGATAGGTCTCCGCATTGCTCGCACTTCAGGAAGAAGTACACGCCGTCGGGGGCATCGGGGAGGAAGCGGTAGCACACGCTGCTCATTCCCTCGATGGTGGTTCGGGCTATGATGCCCTCTTCCTCAAGCCGCTCCAGGTTCCGGTACACCGTTGCCGTGCCTACCTGTGCACCCTGTTCCCTCAAGTCGTGGATAACGTCCTTGCTGGTGAAGAACGGCTTGCGGTGCGCCTGGATGCAGGAGAGGATAAGCTCCTTCTGCTTGGTTCGGTATTGCTTGCCTGCGGCGTTCTGTGGCAACGGGTGCTCCTTGCTGCTCCTATGAAATGAAAACGGATCTCATTTTTAGGGCCCCACGGATGGCTTGTCAATAGAAATGAGAAAAGTTCTCATTTCTCAGCCGTTTTGAGAAGGCCTGCAGGTTTGCTCAGATGTTCGAAGGTTTTTGCCGCGATTCCCCGGTTAGCCAAGGCCGATGAACCTTTCGGGCTGTTGTCCGGGCTGTTTGCCGGTTGGGCCTCTATGCGGTATGGCTCGTGTGCGGCGCCTCGCTGCTCGATGTCCCTTCGCTTGGGGTGTCGTTGGGGGTGGCCATATCGTCTTCCTCGTTGCCGGGAGCGGCGCTTACGTATGCGGCGTCGCCCTTGCCATCGTCGTTGCCGGCCCGGCCCTCCTTCCGCTCATGGCGCTTGCCGTGGGCAAGCTTCTCCCATGCGGAATCGGAGCAGATGAGCATCACGCCCAGGATGAACCAGACGATGGGGTGGATGCCGAACACGGGTGTTTGACCGGCCAGGGCGGCAATGCCGATGCAGATCATGACGAACCCGAGGATGACCGAGCCGACCTTCACCTTCATGTTTCCTCCTGCCTAGCCGTTGCCTTACCCCCAATCATAAGGCAGGGCGGCAACAGAGGGTGGCGGCGAGTCGCTATTCGGCGCTGCAGCTGCGGCTTGTCATCGATTCGTTGCCAACTGCGTAAGAACTCCCGCCGTTTCTGATTATCCCGTGCATTCTGCGTGCGGGTTTCCTGTTCGCCCTGGCTGGCTTGGCAAGTGCGGCACCAGGCGCTCTATAATCGAGCAGTCGCAGGCACTGCCTGCGCTTTTGCTCTCAATGACGGGCCTCATCAACCAGGGAAAGGGCGGACAACCCAAGAATGCAGCAACGTAACGCCAAGCACACACAGGCTTCTTCCTCGTTCGGGGATCGTGCCCGCGCTGCAGTGGGGCGCGCCTCTGCCGCGCGCGACAAGGCGTTCGATCAGCGCTTCGGCGGTTCCCATAACGGCAAGCGCCCTCGCAAGCCCAAGCGCCCCAACCCAGTGAAGAAGGCCATAAACGACTGGTGCAACCGCCTGCTCGGCGTTGCCTCCGAGCGCTCCTTCGACCAAGAGGAAGAATACGAGTCCCACCGCACCACGCGCGACTACATATGCAACACCCTGGGAACCGGGGCGTGGGGCATGGTGTTCCCGGTGCTCACCATCGTGGTAACGCAGCTGTGCGGCGCCGAGCAGGCGGGCATGTTCTCCATGGCGTTCATCATCGGAACGCTGCTGATGATCTTGGGCAATTACGGCGTGCGCACCTATCAGGTTTCCGACATCGAAGAGCGGCACTCGTTTTCCGACTACCAGGTGAACCGCGTGGTCACCTGCATCCTGATGATGGTGGTTGCCTACGTGTACTGCGGAATCCGCGGCTACAGCGAGCAGATGTTCACCATGTGCATGGGCGTGTGCGCTTACAAGATGGTAGATGCGCTGGCCGATGTGTACGAGGGCCGCTTGCAGCAGGCCGACAAGCTGTACTTGGCCGGCGTTTCCCAGGCGTTCCGCTCGCTTGTGGTGCTGGTGGTGTTCTCCATCTTCCTGTTCATATCGCGCGACTTGGGGCTTAGCAGCATCGCCATGGCGGTTGCGGCAATCGCCACGTTCGTGTTCCTCACGTTCCCGCTTTCCCTCTTGGAAACGCCGAAGAGCGCCCGCATGAGTGCCCAGAGCATCGCGGCGCTGTTCAAGCAGTGCTTCCCGGTGTTCATCGCGCTGTTCATGTACTCGCTTATCGACAACATGCCGAAGTTCGTCATGGAAACCGCGCTTTCCTACGACAACCAGCTGTACTACAACGCACTGTACTTCCCGGCGCAGGCCATCCTGCTCACGGTTGGATCGGTGTACAAGCCGCTGCTGGTGCGCATGGCGCAGATGTGGGCCGATGCGGAAAAGCGCGCCCGCTTCCAC
>CAVDDI010000149.1:0-3512 GCA_963607675.1 bacterium
TCAGATCGGTGCGCATAAAGAAAACCTCCCATTTCTCGTGTCCAAAAAATGGGAGGCAGTTCAGAAATGGGTGGCGGTTCACCCTCGGCAAGGCCACTCGACCCTTGGCGGGGCCCTTTCGATCCTCAGTGGGGCCCGTTGGGGGTCGATGGGGCTTGCCGGAATCCGATGGGCCTAGTTGGGTCGATGGCAGGAAATGCGCATAATGCGCACTTGCGTGAAGGAGGGCCGACCTTTTGGCAAGTTAGGCGTGAAATGGTGCCACAGCAGCGATTTCTTGCCAATAAGAGTACATTTCAGCGGCAATTTGCCAAGATTCGTTGTCGTAGTGCGCAATATGGTTCTATCTTGCCAAGTGTTCGTGGCTCAGCTGCGCAAGCGTGCAATAAGGGGATCTTATGCCAAGCCATCGCTTGAGCTGGCCTGGCTTTGAGCGCATCCAGCCTAATCCTTGTAGTCTTCCGGGTTCTTCGCGCTTGAGCCGGTGGTGTCTTGGTAGGAGCGAACCTCGTGGCCGAAGCGCACCGCATCTTCGCCGAAGCGCTGGGCTATGGCATCGTTCGCCTGCAGCAGGCGCTCGCTCTTCTTCGCGTTGCTGATCAGTGGGTTTTCCTTTTGGGGGCGCCCTTCGTCAGGCAGGCTGAAAAGCGCCTCCTGAACGGGTTCGTGCTCGAAGCCGCTGACCCCTACGCCAACCAAGCGTAGCTTCTCGCCCTCATCCCATATCTCATCGAGCATTTGGTAGAGAAGGGGAAGCCAGGTGAGCTCGTTGGTTCCCAGGGCAGGGCACTTGCGCTGGCAGGTTCGCACCGAAAGGTCTTCCTTGCGAACCTTCAGGTGCAGAACGCCGCCTTCCATCCCTTTGCGCCGCAGCCGGCGGCCTACTTTGTGCGCCATGGTGGCGATGCGCGCCTGGACCTCGCTGCGCTCGCTGAGGCTTTCGGCGAAGCTGATCTCGTTGGATACCGACTTGGCTGGCTCGGCAGTGCTGGCAACTGGGGTGTCTACCCCGCGGCAGCGGTCGGCCATCAGCTGGGCGTTCTTGCCGAACACCTGCCGAAGGAGGTCGGGGCTGGCGGAGGCCACGTCTCCCAAAGTATGCAGGTGGTAGCCCGCAAGGCGCCTTTGGGCTACCGGTCCGATGCCGCTCATCTCCTTCACGGGAAGCGGCGCCAGGAACCCTGCGGAACGGCCGGGGTACACCACGGTAAGGCCGCGCGGCTTGTCTTGGTTCGAGGCGATCTTCGCCACGGCCTTCGATTCGCCGAGCCCGATGGAGCAGGTGATCCCCAGCTCGCTCACGCGGCGCTGTATCCGGCGCGCCACTTCCACAGGATGGGTGCGGTTCGTGCGGGTGGGGGAAACGTCCAAAAACGCCTCGTCGATGCTCACCTGCATAAGGTGGGGTGATTCGTCGAGCAGGATGCCCATCACCTTTGCGGACATCTCGCGGTAGCGATGGAAGTTGCCTCCGGTCCAGATGGCCTGCGGGCACAGCCTTGCCGCCATGGAAGAGGGCATAGCAGAGTGCACCCCGAATTCGCGGGCCTCGTACGAGCAGGTGGAAACCACCCCGCGCCGCTCGGGGCTGCCTCCCACGATGACGGGCTTCCCGCGCCAGTCGGGATGGTCGAGTTGCTCCACTGAGGCGAAGAAGGCATCGAGGTCCATGAGGATTATGGCGGCCCCGTTCCAGGGCAATAGTGCCTGTTTTTCAGGGGTTATACCATCGGTGGTATGTGCGGGAATCGATTTCACGGTTACAGTCTAACATCGCCGTGAAGCGCCTCTTGTTGTGATACGGTTGGTGTCCCGAACCCATGAAAGCCGGGTTCTCTGTCTGCGAAATAGGATCGAAGCGTTCTGAAGTGAAGCCTTTTGATGTCATAGCGAATGCGGTGAACGAGGCACCGGTTGCCTCGTCACGTGAGGCAACGCTGCCTTACGATATCCGCGCTGAGATCGACTGGATCGATTTCTCCTGCGTTGCCAACCCGCTTGGCACGCCAGAGCGCATAAAGGGCGCCATAGCCAAGGCCATCGCAGAGGGCGACCTGTCGTTCTTGCCCGATGGCAAGGGCGAGCACCTGGCCCGTGTCATGGGCCGGTATTTCGAGATCCCCGAAGCCTGCTTCATGGCGGGGACCGGTGTAACCGCGCTTATAGGCGCTATCGCCCAGGCCTACCGTCCCTGCAACGTGGGGGTTCCCACGCCGGCTCCAACCGGGTACTTCCTTGCAGTTGCCAACGTGGGCCACAACCCTATACGCCTCATGAATCCGTACTCCCTTTCTGCGGTAGAGCCGCAGACGGCGTTCAACAACGGCTGCGCGTTCGATGCGGCAGTGCTGGCCAACCCCAGCTTCCCCTGTGCGCGCGTGCTTTCGGAGAAAACGCTCAGGCGCTACCTCGAGGTGTGCAATTGGGTGGTGGTCGATGAATCGAACATCAGCCTTACCCTGGGCGGGGAAAGCTTTGTGAACCTTACCCAGAAGTACAGGAACCTGTTCGTGGTGCGCAGCATCTCCAATGAACTGGGCATGCCGGGTATACCCATGAGCTATGTGGTGGGCGATGCTCAGGCCATCAAGCACATCAGGCAGTTCTCCGATGGCAGCGAGGTAACCCTGTTCAACGAAGTGGTTGCCCGCGAGTTCCCCCATATAGAGGAATATCTTGAGGAAACGGAGCATGTGCTGGAATCCGAGATCCCCTGGATGCAGTGCATGCTCAGCCTTACGCCCGGCATCAAGGTGTTCCCATCGGAAGCGAATTTCGTCATGTGCTCGCTGGAGGAGCGCGCCGCGCGCGATTTCGGTATAGCCAGCGCATCCGACCTTATCGTCCGCCTACAGAAGGCGGGCTTCACCTTGCGCGACCTTACGGGCGTCCCCGGCATAGAAGGCAAGCACTACTTCCTGGTCGCCATCCGCTCCCATGCGGAAAACGAGAAATTGGTGAATGCCCTGCGCGGCATCATCAACGAAGGCTAAAGCAAAGAAAGGGACTGCAGCCCCTTTCTTTGCTTCTTTCTGTATAGCGCCCTAACCAGGCTGTTCTTGTTAATTCCTGCTGTCGGCCAGATAGAACAGGGCCAGGGTGCCCGGCCCTGAATGGGCACCGATAACCGGGTCGACGAAGTTGATCAGGTACTGCGTTATGCCGAAACGCTCGGTGATGAGCTTCTGCAGGTACTCGGCGTCTTCTAGGCTGTCGCCGTGTGAGATGCCTATCACCTGGTCTACTACCGACGGATTGGCCGTCTTCTCCATATGGTCTACCAGCGCTTGGATGCTCTTCTTGCGGCCGCGGGCCTTTTCCATGGGGATAAGGTGCCCCTCGTCATCGACGTGCAGCACCGGCTTGATCTTCAGCAGCTGGCCGGCGAACGCGGCAGTGCGGGAAACGCGCCCGCCGCGGTAGAGGAACATCAGGTCGTCCACGGTGAACCAGTGGGCAAGGCGCAGGCGGTTCTGGCGAACCCAATCGGCAACATCCTCAAGGTTGTCGCC
>CAVDDI010000150.1:0-3491 GCA_963607675.1 bacterium
AAAGACGGCAGGTGGTATGCGCTTCGACGCTACAAGAAGCCAATGCCTTCCGAAGACCTTGGCTCGCTTGTGAAGGCGATCGAAACCGCCCTTCGAGCAGAGTCCTCAGGAAGCGAATGCCCTTTTGACCTAGGCATTCCTAAGTACCAGGCAGCCATGGTGCTTGAAGTTGTCCGCGCTTGCCTTCGGGAAGAGCGGGAGCGTGAGCGAAGGAAGGTGAGGATAGACCGGTCTTCGCTGACAGGGATCCGTTTGCGCGCGGCTGGCACCCGGGAGCAGCTTCTTACCGAAGAAGAGCGGTCAGAGCTCCCGTTTGTGGACGGGGATGGAGCTTCCTATGACTTTTTGCCGGGCACGGCAAAAGGGAAACGCCCTGATTCCAACCATAGCCCAGTGGTTGCCGAGTTGCCCGTTTGCCCTTCTGTGCCGGATCGGCCTAAGGAAGCGGCAGCCCAGGAACCGGATCGGCCGAGCCCCGACGCCTTGCCCTACGGCCTTACGGCAGAAGAGCTCTCCCTGCTGAAGGCTGTTTCCGAAGGCATGCGGGGCACGGCACGGGAAGAAGACATCCTTGCCGATGGGATCAACGAAAAGCTGTTCGATCTTATCGGAGATACCGTGTTGGAATTCAGCCCAGACGGATTGGCCCTTGTGGACGATTATCGCGATGAAGTTCAAGGAGTGATCAGCGAATGCATGAAAAGATAAAGGTTCCTCGCCGAATCGCTGCCGTTATCATCAACTCATTGAAGGGCGGTGTTGTTCCGCGAATCGGTCTGCCCTACATCACCGTCGGACGCGAAACCGAGATCCAGGCTTTTCTCCACGATTTGACGCTTATTGCCGATGGCGGGGCATCGTTCCGGTTTCTGGTGGGAAGGTATGGCGCCGGTAAAAGCTTCCTGATCCAGACCATACGAACACATGCCATGGGGCAGAACTTCGTCGTTGCCGATGCCGACCTTTCGCCTGAGCGGCGCCTGCAGGGCGGACAGGGACAGGGTCTGGCCACATACCGCGAGCTTATCAGGAACCTCTCTACCAAAACGCGGCCAGAAGGCGGGGCTTTGCCGTTGGTGCTGGAGCGATGGGTGCGTCGTCTGCAGGAACAAGGCGAAGCCCGCAATCCCTCTATGGCTTCAGGCGAGGCGCTTCTGCTTGAGTCCCGCGCCTTCCTTGCGCCGATGAGGGAATTGGTCCACGGCTTTGATTTCGCCCAGGTCCTCGAGCGATACGTTCAGGCAACCATCGAAGAAGATGAAGAGCTTAAGTCCTATGCGGCAAAGTGGATTCGCGGTGAGTACCGAACCAAGACCGAATCCCGTAATGAGCTTGGAGTGAACTCCTGCATCACCGACGACTCATGGTACGACTACTTGAAGCTTTTGGCGGAGTTTCTCACCAGCGCTGGTTATCAGGGTTTGCTCGTTATGATCGATGAGCTCGTGAACCTGTACAAGATCCCGAATTCTATCACTCGTCAGAACAACTACGAGAAGATCCTCACCATGTACAATGACACCCTTCAGGGCAAAGCCCACCACTTGGGGGTCATCATGGGTGGTACCCCTCAATCCATCGAGGATCGCCGTCGGGGCGTCTACAGCTACGAAGCCCTGCGCAGCAGGCTTGCGCAAGGCAGGTTCGCGCAAGAGGGCCTAACCGACATGCTTGCGCCGGTTATACGGCTGAATCCACTGACCTACGAAGAGTTGCTGGTGCTTATCGAGAAATTGGCTGCGATACACGCTGGATATTTCGAATATGGCCAAACGCTTACCGAAGACGATCTGATCAGGTTCCTGCAGATAGAGTTTGGCAGGGTTGGGGCCGACTCTCATCTCACCCCCCGCGAGGTGATCCGAGATTTCATCGAGCTTTTGGACATCGTCTGCCAGAACCCTGAAGTTGATATCGCGCAGCTTCTTGGCTCCGACAGCTTCTGCTATGCAAAACCTGCCGGGCAGGAGGCTGCCGTCTCGGAGCAGTTCGCCGAGTTCGAGATCTAGGTGCCAGATGAGCGCATTCGACCGATTTGCCCCCTTTATCCAGGATTTTATTTACAGTCATGAGTGGGAAAGCCTGCGTGGGATCCAGGTTGCCGCAGCAGAGGCGATCTTCGACACGGACGATAACGTGTTGCTTACCGCATCGACCGCCTCGGGGAAAACGGAGGCCGCGTTTTTCCCGATACTTACCGAGTTCTGGGAGAATCCGCCCACTTCAGTGGGGGCGCTCTATATAGCTCCGTTGAAGGCGCTCATAAACGATCAATTCGAGCGCTTGGAAACCCTATGCGAAGAGGCGGACATCCCCGTATGGCGTTGGCACGGGGATGTCTCAGCCTCTCAAAAGAACCGGCTTATCAAGCAGCCCTCGGGCATATTGCAGATCACCCCCGAATCGCTTGAGAGCCTGCTTCTGCATAAGCATATGGCCATAGGAAAGCTCTTCGGCGATTTGCGCTACATCGTCATCGATGAGGTTCATTCGCTCCTTAGAGGCGATCGCGGTGGACAGACCATGTGCCTCATCGAGCGTTTAGGTAGGCTCGCAGGCGTTCAACCAAGGCGTATAGGTCTTTCGGCTACCGTCGGCAAGCCCGAGCTGGTGGGGGAGCTGCTTTCTGCCGGCACGGGTCGACGCACCCTTATACCGCGTTTCAGGGAACAAAAGCGCCCCTGGCGAATCTCCATGGAGCACTTTTACGTGTCTGGCCCACAGGCCCCCGAGCGGGATTTCCAGAGCTCTAACTCCGACGACGTAGAGATCCTGGGTGTTGAGGACTTGGGGCGCGCTGCCCTTCCCGAGTGCAGCGTAGGCTATGGCTCTGCTGAGCCTCCCGATAGGGAAGCATCTCTGGGCGAAATAGGCGCCATGGATTCTGCCGATCGGAGGGGCCCATCATTGGACCTTGTTGCAGATGCGGCGGATGTCCACGCTCCCGATTTCGCGTCGGACATTGCCCCCCGCTTCGCCGATCCTGGGTATGGGTACCTTTTCGAGCATACGCGAGGTAAGAAATGCCTTATCTTCTCCAACAGCCGCGAGGAAGCCGAGGCCATCACCACAACCTTGCGGTCATACTGCGAAGCCCGACACGAGCCTGATAGGTTCCTGATCCACCATGGCAACCTTTCCTCTTCCTATCGGGAAACCGCTGAGGATCTGATGAAAGACGACTCGGTAGACCTTACCACCGTTACAACGGCCACGTTGGAACTGGGCATAGACATCGGCAGGTTGGAACGCGCTTTCCAGGTAGATGCCCCGTTCACTGTTTCCTCGTTCTTGCAGCGTATGGGCAGGACCGGAAGAAGAGACCTTCCGCCCGAGATGTGGTTCGTCATCCGGGAAGATGAACCTGAACCGCGCACCCTTATGCCCGACACCATTCCTTGGAAGCTTCTGCAAGGAATCGCCCTTGTTCAGGTGTACCTTGAGGAACGATGGGTCGAGCCCCCTCGGCTGGACCGGATGCCGTTCAGCCT
>CAVDDI010000151.1:0-3471 GCA_963607675.1 bacterium
GGGTTTATGCCGTAGTTACCGATCTGCGGATAGGTCATGGTGATGATCTGGCCCGCATAAGAGGGGTCGGAAATCACCTCAAGGTATCCCTCGAGCGAGGTGTTGAAGCAAACCTCGCCAAACACCTCGCCTTCGGCGGCACAGGAATAGCCTTCGAAAACCGAGCCATCCTCAAGAACCAGAAGAGCCTTCGGGCGCGCACCGGTGCTGGTGTTTTCCAGAAGCTTACTCAACGACTTCACCTTCCTTACAGGTCATGGTGCCTGCCATGAACACATCCGTGGCACGCCCTTTCAACTCATATCCCAAGAAGCCGCTGTTCTTGGACTTAGATACCATATCCTCGGCCTTCACGGTCCAAACCGCTTCAGGGTCGAACACGGTGATGTCCGCAACCGAGCCCGGCTCTAGGCAAACCTGCTCAAGACGCAAGATCTCGCGCGGACGGATGGCCATCAGCTCCACCATGCGGTTGTAGTCGATATGCCCAGGGGCAACCAGGTAGGTAAGGACAACGCCAAGCGAGGTCTCCAGCCCGGTCATGCCGAAGGGGGCAAGCTCGAATTCGCGGGCCTTCTCGTGCGCGGCATGGGGGGCATGGTCGGTGACGATGACGTCGATCGTACCGTCCTTTATGCCCTCGATGATGGCGGCGTTATCGGCCTTGGTGCGAAGCGGTGGGTTCATCTTCAGGTTCGTGTTGTAGGTTGCGGTAAGGTCGTCCTCGTTCAACACGATATGATGCGGGGTTGCCTCGGCGGTTACCAAGGCCCCTCGCGCCTTGCCCTCTCGAACGATATCGACGCCGCGGGCTGTGGTGATGTGCTGGATATGTATGGGGCAACCGGTAAGCTCCGAAAGGGCGATGTCTCGCTGTATCTGGAGCTCTTCGCCTGCAGCAGGCCAGCCCGCCATACCCAGGCGCGTGGACACAACGCCTTCGTTCACCTGGCCCGGGCCAACAAGGTCCTCGTCTTGGCAGTGGCTCATGACCACCTTGTCGAAAGCCTTCGCGTAATCCATCACCCGGCGCATCATGCCGGCGCCCTGAACGCCACGGCCATCATCGGTGAAGGCAACGGCGCCATGGGCCACCATGTCACCGATTTCCGCCAAAGCCTCGCCCTTGAGCCCCATGGTGCAGGCACCAGAGGGGTATACATGGCAATGGCCCGCGTTGGCCGCCTGGTCGAGCACATAGTCGATGGTGGCGCCGTTGTCGGTCGTGGGCACGGTGTTGGGCATGGAGCAGATACCGGTGAATCCGCCATGGGCAGCTGCGGCCGTGCCCGTCTCGATGGTCTCCTTGTACTCTTGGCCTGGGTCGCGCAAATGCACATGGATATCGACCAAGCCGGGAACCGCGATGCAGCCGCTGCGATCGAGCACTTCCGCGTCTTCGCAGGTTAGGCCCTCGCCCACTTCGGCAATGGCCCCGCCATCGATGAGGATATCGGCCACCTTGTCCAAACCCAGAGCCGGGTCGATAACCCGGACGTTCTTAACGAGATGCTTCATCTGAGCCCCCTAGCAGTAGATAGATAAGCGCCATGCGAACGCAGACGCCAGAGAATACCTGGTCGACGATTACCGAATGCCTGCCATCGGCCATGTAGCTGTCAAGCTCCACCCCACGGTTGATAGGGCCGGGATGGCAGATGATGGCATCTTCCTTCATGAGCTTCTCACGTTCACGGGTAAGGCCGTAGCGGAGGTTGTACTCGCGCAAGCTCGGGAACGGCGCGCTTTCAAGGCGCTCCATCTGGATGCGGAGCATGTAGACCACGTCGAGCTCGGGAAGTGCCTCTTCGAGGTGCGGGGTCACGGCGTTCGCACCCAAGATATCGGGTCGGGCCGGCAGCAAGGTTGCGGGAGCGATCAGGGTGACGTGCGCACCCATTTTCCGCAGTGCGGGAACAAGCGATCCGCATACGCGGGAGTGGGCGATATCCCCCACGATGCCCACCTTCAAGCCCTCGAAGGAGCCCTTTTCCTTCCAGATGGTGTACAGGTCGAGAAGTGCCTGCGTGGGGTGCTCGTGCTTGCCGTCGCCCGCATCGATCACCGAGGCATTCGTGTTCTGGGAAACCAAGTAAGGGGAACCGGCGCATTTATGGCGCACGATGAACATATCCACCTTCATTGAATCGAGCGTGCGCACGGTGTCTACAAGGCTTTCGCCCTTAACGGTTGAAGAGGCGCTGCCGCCGGCGTTCATGGAATCGCAGGAAAGGCGCTTTTCCGCAAGCTCGAACGAGCCACGCGTGCGCGTTGATGGCTCCAAGAACAGGTTGCAGATGGTTTTACCACGCAGTGCGGGCACCTTCTTGATGGGGCGGTTGTTCACCTCCTCAAAGGTCCTGGCTTGCTCGAGCACGGTCAAGATGTCCTCACGGGAAAGGGCATCGATCGACAGCAGGTTCTTATGGGCGAACATGCGCGCCTCCCTTCAGCGGTGCGGAGCCGACATGGGAACCCGGGGCGATCTTGGAGATGCAGACGCAGGATTGCCCATCGACTTCCCTGAGGTACAGACGGACGTTCTCGTTGGCAGAAGAGGGCACGTTCTTGCCCACGAAATCAGCGCGGATCGGCAGTTCGCGATGACCGCGATCAACCAAGGTTGCCAGCTGGATACGCGAAGGGCGCCCGAAGTCCATGAGGGCATCGAGCGCAGCGCGGATCGTGCGGCCGGTGTAGAGCACGTCATCGACCAAGACGATGGTCTTGCCGTCAAGCGAGAACAGGATGTCGGTTCCCTGGACGATAGGGGCGATGTTCGAAAGGGAATCGTCGCGGTAAAAGCTGATGTCGAGTGCACCGACGGGAAGGGAAACGCCTTCTATCTGGTTTATCAGCTTGGCCAAACGGTGGGCCAGGATATCCCCGCGCGTAACGATGCCGACGAGCGCCAGATCCTGGCAGCCCTTGTTCTGCTCGAGGATCTGATGGGCCATGCGCACGAGGGTCCGTTCTATCTCGGACTCGTCCATCACAACCGATTCCTCAAGTTCCGTATCTTGCATGCACGCTCCTTTCGCAGAATCGAAGTGCGTACACAGAAGCCGCTTGGCCGGCAAACGCACAATGCATCTGTCGGAAATCCCCCGCCCGGATACTAAAAAGCCCCAGGCACGAGAGGGGCAATCAGTCTTGCTGCAGCGGTAGCGAAGGCGCCCGCTGAAACGATATGTTTGCACCTTATCGGTCTCTCTGTACCGCCATTAAAGGTCGTAGAGAAGTATACGACAGCGATCGTTGACGGTCTAGGGAGAATAGGCGCCATCAGCAGGATTCAGAAGGGACTCGATGAGTCGGATGGCAACTTGGCAAAAAAGGAAAGCGGCCAAAGGTCCCTACCCCTTTGGCCGCATTGGATCACCCGAAAACCAAGCATCCCGCTAGTCTTGGCGCCTCAGAACGCAGACGAAATGCGAGTCGTAGATGGGCCCGGTAACCTTCTCGCGGTAC
>CAVDDI010000152.1:0-3437 GCA_963607675.1 bacterium
GTACTCTGTACTGCCAGCAGTGCGGTACTGAATGGGCCGGGGATCGTATCCGCTGCGCGCGGTGTGGCTCGCAGAACCCTAAGCACCTGCATTACTTCAACGTCGAAGGTGACGATTCCCACCGCATCTACAAGTGCGATGAGTGCGGCGAGTACATCCGTACGGTGTTCGTCGAAGATGCGCTCGCGCCGTTTTCCTTCGAAGTAGAGGAAGTTATCACGGCGCGCTTGGATGCCATCGCCCACGATCCGAAGTTCCAAGGGGAATAACCGGCTCGCACCGCCCTGACCGCCGCGCTTTCGTTAGGCTGCCCTTCTGGCCCTTGCCGATTTGACGGCTTGTGCTGGAAGGGCAGTTTAGTTTGCGAGGGTCGCTGGGCAGGCGGGTTCTTGTGTGCTCATCCTGGCCTCTGGCATTCGAGGCCCGATGGGTAGCCGAGCCGTTTGCCTGCGTTTGACAGTTGGGCGTCTGCCATTCGCTTTACTATGTATCCAGCGGTGGGTCGTAGAGAAGGGTGCCGATATGCTGGATTTAGCCGAGGAATGGCGCAAGCTCGATGCGGTGCGCCACAAGCCCGATGCGCAAGCCCATTGGGATAAACGTGCACGCACGTATTCCTTCCACGATGCCCCCAACGATTATGTTCGCTCGTTCATCCAGAAGATGCAGCTTGTTGGTGGCGAATCAGTGCTGGACATGGGCTGCGGCACCGGGTCGCTTGCTGTTCCGTTGGCGAAAAGCGGACATGGGGTTGTTGCGGCCGATTTCAGCGAGGGCATGCTCGAGCGCGTGCGGGAAAATGCCGCGGCTTGCGGGGTGCCGGTGATGGATCCAGCAGCGCAGTGTGCGTTCGAGGTGCCTGCTGGCATGGTCTGCCCCTTGCATATGAGCTGGGAAGACGATTGGAATCGGTTCGGGCTGGGCGAAGGCTCGGTGGACGTTGCCCTGGCTTCGCGTTCTATCATCACGCACGATTTGGAGGATTCGATCCTCAAGTTGTCGAATGCTGCGCGAAAGCGGGTGTGCGTTACTGCCGGCACCGGCGTCTCCCCGCGCGTAGACGAGCGTGTGGCAAGGGCGATGGGGCTGAATCTCGAGCGGCATAATGATGCGCTGTTCGTGTTCGGCATTGCCTCTTCCTTAGGTTACGAGCCCACCGTTTCATATATCCATTCGCCTAGGATGAAGACGTACGAGTCTCCAGATGAGGCGTATCATTCTCTTTTGAAAACAATGGAATACGTTGGCGATGCGAAACAGCAGGTTTCTTGCGGGGAAGCCGCAGCCAAGCTCAAGGATTGGCTGGCGTTGCACCTCGTTCAGGGACGCACCCCCGAAGGGTGTGCCTGTTGGCACTTGGACAAGCCGCGCGATGTGCCATGGGCGTTCATCAGCTGGGACGTGTAGCATCGGCGGGACTAACAGCTGGAAGGTTCGGCAAGTGGCGGCAGGTGCCGGTTTGCCCGGTAGCTTCCCGCTTTCTTTCGTTGGGCGTTAGCGTCTCTGACTGGCGAGTTGTCATGTCTGATCGCTTATTGGGCTGACTGGCTCTCGGTTGCAGTCGGCCAATGCATTGCCTTGATTTTTGCTTAGGAAGGACATCTCCATGACCAGATCATTTGAAGAAGATCTTCAACGAGCTATCAGCTTTCATGGCCATTTGTGCGGTGGTCAGCTTACTGGCGTTCGCATGGCCCGCTACGCGCTGAAGTACTTCGATATCGAGGACGCCGATACGTACCGCGACCTTATCGTGTACGTGGAATGCGACCGCTGCCTTACCGATGCCATCATGGTGGTAACGGGCTGCCATCCCGGCAAGCGCCGCATGAAGGTGATGGACTACGGCAAACAGGCGGCAACGTTCTTCGACTTGAACAAGCGTGAGGCTATCCGCATGGTGAACGTGGCTCCGAAATGCCCGAAGGGCGAAGACGTGAAAGCATGGTTCGCCGCCCGCAGTGACGAGGATCTGTTCAGCATCCAGAGGGTTAAGGTCAACTTCACCGAATTCGATGAGCCCGGTAAGCCCCATACCCATGCCACCTGTGCGGTATGCGGCGAGGATATCACCGATGGACGTGAAGTGAAAACAGGGCGCGGTGCGGTGATTTGCCGTAGCTGCGCAGGGAATTCGTACTACGAGGTGCTGTAATGGCTGCTGCAACGGAAATGATGGGTGTGGAAGAGGCGCGCGAGTGCCTGCTTTCCCATATTGAGACGCTGGATGTGGAAACGGTTCCCTTGCTGCAGGCGGTGGGACGCGTTGCTGCCGCCGACCTGGTAAGCGACTGCGACATCACGCCGTTCGATCATGCGGCTATGGACGGCTTTGCGGTGCGGTCTGACGACCTATCGCAGGCAAGCGAGGCAAACCCGGCAACTTGCAAGGTTATTGCCGAGGTTCCCGCGGGTTCGGTGTACAACGGCCCCATCGAGCCCGGTCAGGTGGTGCGCATCATGACCGGCGCCCCGGTGCCTGCTGCCGCCGATGCGGTGGTGAAGTACGAGATCGTCGATTACGGTACGGGCGATGGCCGGCAGGGGAGCGAAGTGAGCTTCACCCAGCCTGCTAAGCCTGCCGACAACATCCGTTCCAAGGGTGAGGAAATCGCAGAAGGCGATGTTGCCATTCGCGCCGGCGAAGCGGTGAGTGCCGCCGGCGTGGGCTTCTTGGCAAGTTGCGGCATCGTGGAGGTGCCGGTATACCGCCGTCCGCGCGTTGCCGTTATCGCCATTGGCTCCGAGCTGCTTTCGCCGACTGAGCCGTTGGCTCCCGGCTGCATCCGCGACAGCAATTCCTTTGCCATGGCTGCCTGCGTTGCCGAGGCGGGCGGTATCCCCTCTTGCCTTCCTATCGTTGCCGACGATTTGGACGAGCTTGCCCATGTGGTGCAGAACGCCTCGCAGGATTATGACTTCATCGTTACCACCGGTGGCGCTTCGAACGGCGACTACGACTTCATCAAGCCGGTGGTGGAGCGCTTGGGAACCCTGCACATGACGTTGGTGAACATGCGCCCCGGCAAGGCCCAGACATTCGGCCTGGTAAATGGCACACCGGTGTTCGGCCTGCCGGGCAACCCGGCGGCGGCCTTCTGCGGCTTCGAGGTTCTGGTGCGCCAGGCGCTGCGCAAGATGCAAGGCTTCGCGGTATACGAGCGGCCCACCGTGAAGGCGCGACTGGTGGGCAACCGCAAGAAGAGGGACCCGCGCCGTATCTACCTTCGCGCGGTGCTTTCCCGAAACGAAGACGGCACGCTTTCCGTTTACCCTGCCAAGAACCAGAGCTCGGGGTTGTTCAGCACCATCCAGCGCGCGAACTGCCTGGCCATCTTGCCCGAAGGCACTAGTCAGAACCCGGTTACCGACGGCACGCTGCTCGATTGCGTTCTGCTGGACGTTCCCGAGGGGACGGTGCTGTAGCTATGCTGCGT
>CAVDDI010000153.1:0-3422 GCA_963607675.1 bacterium
GTTCTGCGTCTTGCCGGTGTAGCTGAGCAGCTTGCGGTTGTCCTGCAAGTAGGTACGGGCGATGCTGCCGTCCATGACCGCAGCATCTACTTTGCCCACCTCAAGCGCCTCGGAAAGGTCTTTGTAGGAACCGAACTGCAGAAGACGGAACGTGTCGAACTGCACATCGGAGTTGTCTTCGTTGCGAGAGAGCACATTGCCGGAGATAAGGCCCTGCTCGGCAAGCTGGGAGGTGATCTCGGCGGCGGTGTTGGTGCCCAACATGGTTCCGATGACCTTGCCGTTCACCAATTGGTCGATGGAGGTGATAAGAGAGCTTTCCTCTACCATGAACACCGAGGAATCTGTATAATAGGAAGGCGAGAAATCGAAGTTCTTCTCACGGCTTGCCGTGTCCGAATAGCAGGCTACGATGCAGTCCACCTCCCCGTTCTGCAGCATATCCTTGCGGTTGTCGGGGGTAACGGTGGTGAACTCGACGTCCTTGTAGCCCAACCGGTTGGCAAGCTCGGTGGCGATGTCCGCCTCCAGGCCATAGTACTTCTGCGTCTCGGAATTGTAGTAGCCGAAGCCCACCACGTCGCCGCGCACACCAACCTTGAGGGTAGAGCTGGAAGTGGGTGTGGCCTGGCTGGATGAGCAGCCAGCCAGGCAAACGGCCAATGCAAGGGCAAAGGCGCATGCCGCGATGGCCACCAGCCTTTTGCCGTATCTTCTCGCCATATCGTTTCTCCTAATCAGAAACAAGATCACTTTTTTGCATAGAGTCTCAACACCTTAGGATAAAAGAAATCCCCTTGCTTTCGCACGAAGCAAGGGGATAAATGATTAATTTAAGCGAGCCGAAACACCGCTTGGCATCCCGGGCTCACAGCGGGCATCGGCCCATCAGAACGCACGGAAGCGCTCGTACCGCTGACTGCGCAGCTCTTCGGGACTGAGGGCATACAGCTCGCGCAAGGAACGAACCACATACTCCTCCACGTTCATGGCAGCCTGCTCGGGGTTTTCATGTGCTGGGCCTTCGCCCTCGCTCACCACTTCCTCGATGATGCCCATCTCGCAAGCCTCGGCAGCGCTCATCTTCATGACTGCAGCAGCCTCGGCAGCACGGGTGCGGTCCTTCCAGAGGATGGAAGCGAAGCCCTCTGGCGAAAGCACCGAGTACACCGCGTGGTCCTGCATGGCAACGCGGTTGCCCATGGCAAGTGCCAAAGCACCGCCGGAACCGCCCTCTCCCAGCACGATGCACACCACGGGAACGGTGAGCCCCGCCATAGCCACCAGGTTGTCGGCGATG
The DNA here is from genome assembly GCA_963607675.1 of bacterium. Taxonomy (GTDB): domain Bacteria; phylum Actinomycetota; class Coriobacteriia; order Coriobacteriales; family Eggerthellaceae; genus Anaerotardibacter. Next base: position 1,301 of record CAVDDI010000153.1, read on the forward strand.
GCGTTGCCCTGGCCGCGTTCCTCGGCCTCCATGCCGCAGAAGGCGCCCTGGGTGTCTACCAGGCACACGATGGGGCGGCCAAACTTCTCGGCCTGTCGCATCAGGCGGAGGCTCTTACGGTAGCCCTCCGGCTGGGGACAGCCGAAGTTGCGGGCAATGCGCTGCTTCAGGTCGGCGCCCTTTTCCTCGGCCACCACGGTAACCGGCATGCCGTCGATCCAGCCTATGCCGCCGATGATGGCCCCGTCGTCGGCGAAGCCGCGGTCGCCATGCAGCTCGAAGAAGCCCTCCACCATATGGTCGATATAGAACTGCGAGGTGGGCCTATGGATGTTGCGGGCCATCATCACGCTTTCCCATGCCGGGTTCTCTTCCGATGCGCCGGCCTTCTTCATGGGCAGCACCGAAGGGGCGTCGGCCATGCCGCGTTTGCGCATGGCACGGCTCATGGCGAAGCTGTTGGTGGCATCCATCGCCTTGCCCACCGTGTTGGCGAACAGCGAGAACACACCTTCGCCTTCCTTGGCATCTTCGCCGCTGGCGGCCTTTTCACCTTTCAACCCGAATCGCTCGGCAACCGCATCTTGCGCCGCACGCATAACCTCGCGCACCGAGCCGGCGGCGGAAACGGCTTCGACGACCTTGGTGTTGCCGTCTTCCTCGGCGGAATCAACGACCTGCCTTGGGGCGCTGTGCAGCGCAAGGATGCGCGAGAGCACCTCTTTCAGGTCGGAACGGGGCACGATGGCATCGATCAGGCCATGCTGAAGGGCGAATTCGGCGGTTTGGAAGCCCTCTGGCAGCGTCTGCTTGATGGTGTCCTGGATGACGCGGCGGCCAGCGAAGCCGATAAGGGCATGCGGTTCCGAGATGATGATGTCTCCCTGCATGGCGAACGATGCGGTAACGCCGCCCGTGGTGGGGTCGGTGATGATGGAAACGTAAAGCAACCCCGCGCGGCCATGGCGCTCTATGGCGGCGCTGATCTTGCCCATCTGCATCAGGGAAACCAGGCCCTCCTGCATGCGCGCCCCACCCGAAGCAGTGAAGATGAACAAGGGCAGGCCCTCATCGGTGGCGCGCTCCACGGCACGCGTGACCTTTTCGCCAACCACCGAGCCCATGGAACCCATCATGAAGGTGGATTCCATGATGCACAGCGCCACCTCGCGCCCATCGAGGCTCACCTTGCCGGTGCGCACCGCTTCCTGCAGCCCGCTGCGGTCGCGCTGCTTTTCGATCAAGTCGGCGAACCCGGGGAAATCCAAGGGGTCGCGTTCCTCCATCACGGCATCCCACTCCTCGAAGGACCCTTCGTCGAACAGGAGGTTGATGCGCTCGTCGGAGGTAAGGCGGTACAGCTCATGGCACGTGGGACACTCGCCGCCCTTAGCCAGAACCGGCTCCTCGTCGTGGTAGAGCTTGCACTTGGGACAGCGGCGCCAAACCGGCTCGTAATCGCCGAAGGAGGGGTCGGGGCGGCACTCCGTCCAAAGGCTATGCGCCCGATCCTTTTCCATGGGGGCGAGCACGCACATGCAGTTTCGATAGGCAACCATGCGCAGCAGTGGGTCGGCGGCGAATTCCTGGTCTACCACCAGCAGGGCCCCGGCGTTGCATTGCTTGGCGGCTTGCATGACGGCATACACGTTGGTGAACAGCCGCTGGTCGAACTTATCCCCCACCAGGGCAACGCGGGCAGCACCGGAGCAGGCGAAACCGCGCTCCTTATCCTTCGTCCCCGTTACCCAGATCTGGGCGATCTCGGCCTTCACGCAGGCACGAACGCAGGCCTTCATCGAGGACCCGTAGCCAACCACCAGAAGCGGGGCACCGCCGATGGCCTGCTCCAACAAGGGCAGCTGATAGACAACCGAAGTGCCTTGGATTGGGCTGTTTTCCGGCATCGAGCTCATGGCCTAAGCCTCCTTCTTATCGCGCGCCATCACGTACTTCTGCGTGGCCTGGGCGCATACCTCGCCGTTGACGCGTGCCACGACATCGGCCGCGCACATGCGAGAAGTGTTCTTGGTGATTGCAGCCTCCAGCGTGACGGTGTCGCCGGGGAGCACCATGCGGCGGAACTTCGCCTTGTCTATGGCAGCGAAGTAGCCAACATGAC
>CAVDDI010000154.1:0-3410 GCA_963607675.1 bacterium
CTCGAGGGCCATGACCGCGCAGGCGCCTGCCTCTTCGGCGATGCGAGCCTGCTCGGGCGTGGTGACGTCCATGATCACGCCGCCTTTGAGCATTTGCGCCAGCTGTCGGTTGAGCTTTACCTGTTCTTCAGGGGTGTTTTCTGCTGTCATGGGGTCGTTTGCCTTTCGATTGGTGGACATTCTGTTCGGCTCATGACTTTAGGTGGCATCTGGTATTGCTTGTATATCCAAATAATCGAATAATAGTAGGGTCAGACTATAGCCAGATCTGATATAGCCAGTCGTAGCAGGCAGGTCTTCCTCGGTGGTTGAAGGCCTGGGGAAGGCGAACAGCATGCTCACATACTCTTTCGCGGAACGCGGCGAGACGGGGCTCTACGAGTACCTGTACCTTTGCATCAAGCGCGACATCGAGCGTGGGGCCATCGTCCCTGGCGAGAAACTCCCCTCCAAGCGCAGCTTTGCCCAGCATCTTGGCGTGAGCCTTATCACCGTTGAGGGCGCCTATGCCCAGCTTGTTGCCGAAGGCTACCTGCGCGCCGAGCCGCGTCGGGGCTATTATGCCTGCGACCTTGCTGCGGCACGCCCGCACTCGAATGTGGGCTCTCGCGCGTCTGACGTTTCTCTTGCTGCCGGCTTCGAGCAACCGGAAGAGGGCTTGGCTGAAGCCTATGCGAGCCTTGCCGGCCCGAGTGAAGATGTCGGCCCTAGGGGGAAGCTGTTGGCTGATCTCACGGGCGGTTCATCTTCGGTGGAGCTGTTCCCCTATGCCGCTTGGGCGAAGTCGGTTCGCGAAGCCCTAACGTGCGAAGCTGAGCGTTCGCTGGTGGGTGATGTTGGGTCGGCGGGAACCGCCCGGTTACGTCGGGTTATCGCCGATCACCTGAAGGGCTTCCGTGGTATGGAGGTGAATCCCGACTGCATCGTGGTTGGCGCGGGCTCGCAGGTGCTGTACAACTGGCTTATCCAGCTTCTGGGACGCGGTTTGCGCTATGGCGTCGAAGACCCCGGTTACGTTCGCCTGACGAAGATCTACCGGGCCAACGACGTGGCCCTTTCCGCCGTGCCCTTGGACAGCCAGGGGGTTTGCCTTGAATCGGTGCGCAGCCGCGGGGTGGACGTCCTGCACATCATGCCCTCGCATCAGTATCCCACCGGCCTGGTAACCTCTGTGAGCCGTCGCTATGAGCTTCTGGGTTGGGCGTCTGAAGCCGAGGGGCGTTTCATCGTGGAAGACGACTACGATTGCGAGTTCCGCCTTACAGGGCGCCCCATACCCTCGCTCCAGAGCATCGATGCGCTGGGCAAGGTGGTGTACACCAACACTTTCACCAAGAGCTTGGGGCCGGCGTTTCGCATCGGCTACATGGTGCTTCCGCCGGCGCTCGCGCGCCGCTTTCGCGAAGAGCTGGGGTTCTATTCCTGCACGGTGAGTGCCATCGACCAGCTTGCGTTGGCTCGCTTCATCGAAAGCGGCGACTACGAGCGGCACGTGAACCGCATGCGCACCCATTACCGCGATGTGCGCGACACCTTGATAGGTTCATTGCGCGCATCGCAGCTGTCTAGCCGCATGGTTGTCGAACGGCAGGATGCGGGCATCCACTTCCTGCTGGGCATCGAGGCGCCCCGTCAGGATGGCGCCTTGGAATGGGAGCGTGCGTTCGTTGAACGGTGCGCCGAGGCGGAGGTGCGTATCCGCCCCCTTTCCTCGTTCTGCCAGAACAGCGAAAACGCCGCACCGGAAGATTGCCCGGTACGGCGTTTCGTGGTGAGCTACGGCGGGGTAGACGCGGCATGCATCCCCGAAGCTGTTGGGGTGCTTGAGCGGGCGGCCAAGGCAGCCGATAGCGCTACTCTTCGATAAGGCGGAAGTAGATCGTCTTCACGCCGGAGCCCTCGTTTTCCTTCACGCTCTTGCTCTCGAAGTACCCGAGCGATTCGATGAAGGGGACGAACTTCTTGAAGCCGAAGTTGCGCGTGTCGAAGTCGGGCAGGCGGCGGGCAAGGCGTGCGCCAAGGCTGCTGGAATGGATCCAGCCGTCGTCTCCGCTGAACTCCTCGGCTATCTCGCGCAGGGCGTTTTCCACGGCGATGATGTCCGAGCCGTTACCCAGCTCCTCGTCTTGCGCCTCGGGATGCTGATCGTGGTCGCCGGCGCTTTGGCGCAGGTTCTTCTCTGTTGCGCGATCTTCGTTGACGGCGGCATCGACGTGTTGGCCAGCGCGCTGCTTCTTCTCGGGCTTCGATGCCTCGGCCTTGCGGGTGCTCTTCGCCAACTCAGTGCTTGCCACCTCGGTTTTCGCAAGGGCATGGGATGTCGGTTGCTTCTTCTTCGGTGCGGGCTTCTTCTTGGCTTTGTTGGCCGATTCCTTGTTCGCCTTGTAGATAAGGTCGAGGTAGACGAACTTGTTGCAGGCGCTGATGAACGCGCGCGGGGTTTTCTGCTCACCCATGCCCATGACGTACATCTCTGATTCGCGCAGGCGGGAGGCTAGGCGCGTGAAGTCGCTGTCGGAAGAGACGATGCAGAACGCATCGAGGTTCTTCTGGTACAGAAGGTCCATGGCGTCGATGATGAGCGCCGAGTCGGATGAGTTCTTGCCGGTGGTGTTGCTGTATTGCTGGATAGGCTGGATGGCGTTGTCCAGAAGCTCCTTTTTCCAAGAGTTCAGAAGCGAGGTGGTCCAGTTTCCGTAGATGCGCTTGTATATCAGGTTGCCCAGGCTGCTGGCCTCTTGCAGGATGATGTTCACATATTTGCTCGACACGTTCTCGGCGTCTATGAGAACGGCGATCTTGAGTTCTTTGTCCATAAGCTCTCTTTCGGGTGGTCGGCATGCCGATCGCCGGATGCCGGGCATCGGGTTGCGTGCCAGGCTCCGTGCGACATGCTTCGGGCTTCCCTTCGGGCGATGCTACTCGATGAACATGGCGTCGCCGAAGGAAAGCATGCGGTACTTGTGCTTGATGGCATGACGGTAGGCCTTCATCACGTTATCGCGGTTGGAGAAGGCGCTTACCAGCATCATCAGCGTGCTGCGCGGCACGTGGAAGTTGGTGATAAGGGCGTCTACCACCTTGAATTCGTAGCCGGGAAGGATGAACAGGCTCGTTGCCTCGCGGTTGCGCGGCAGCACTTCGCCGGCGGCTTCGTCCCAGGCGCTCTCAAGGCTGCGCACGCTGGTGGTGCCCACGGCGATGACGCGCCCGCCGTTGGCCTTGGTGCGCTTGATTGCCTCGACGGTTTTCTGGGGCACGGTGTAGCGCTCGGTGTGGATCTGGTGGTCGCGCGGGAATTCCTCGTCGACGATGCGGAAGGTGTCCAGGCCAACCTCCAGGTGCACGGTTTCCCAGTCGATGCCCTTTTGCTTGATGCGCTCGATGAGCTCGGGCGTGAAGTGCAGGCC
>CAVDDI010000155.1:0-3375 GCA_963607675.1 bacterium
GGCCCTTACCTACACTCAGGCCTTTGCGCAGACGTTCGCCAAAGAGGCGCAGCTCGACCAGCGCATCTGCGCTGTTTCGGCTGCCATGGTTGACGGAACCGGGTTGCGTGGCTTCGCAACCGCCCACCCTGAGCGCTGCTTCGATGTGGGCATTGCCGAAGGGCATGCGGTTGGGATGGCCAGCGGCCTAGCCCTTGGTGGCCAGAAGCCGGTTGTTGCGTTGTACTCCACGTTTTTCCAGCGTGCAGTCGATCAGGCCATCATCAACGTTTCGCTTGAGAATCTGGATGTTGTGTTCGCCATTGACCGCGCCGGCCTAGTGGGCGATGACGGCCCTACTCATCATGGCATGTTCGATATGGCGCTGTTGCGTGCGGTGCCGAACATGAAGGTCATCGCCCCGGCGAGCGAAGCCGAGCTTGCCCATGCTTTGCACACTGCCCTCCGCTTGGAGGGGCCTGTTGCCCTACGCTATCCGCGCGGGGAGGCGCTCGGGGTCCCGATGCCTGATGATGCGCTGTACATGAAACCAGGCAAGTCCCGCGTTGTTCGTGAGGGCGATGATGGTGCCATCTTGGCGTTCGGTCGAATGGTGCGCTATGCCGAAGATGCCGCGGATGCTCTTTCGTCGCAGGGGTATTCGGTGCGTGTGGTGGACATGCGCTGGGTAAAGCCCCTTGACGAAGAAGCTGTTCTAGCGGCTGCCCGTACCGGCGCCGTTGTCACGGTTGAGGACGGCGTTTCCATCGGCGGTGCCGGCGAAGGCGTGGCAGAGCTTGTTGCCCTGAGTGGGCAGAAGCCGCGTATGGCGGTCCTCGGCTTGCCCGATCGTTTCATCGCTCAAGGCAAGGTAGACCAGCTCTTCGCTGATTGCGGCATCGATGCCAAGGGCATCGAAAACACGGTCCTGGGTTTGCTTTCTCGGTAACCTGCCTCCGTATCTTCCCCCAGGTCGTTCCATCGCATTTCCTTATTCGCAGCTCCTTATGCGTATTTGCCCCTTCTCCTGCCAAAGGAGGAGGGGGTTTTATTTCCCTTCTAGGCCTTATATGGGGTCGAATGCGCCCTGCATCAAGCGTGGTAAACGGATTCGAGACGCTTGTGTTTCTAGATTGTTACCCGCTTTGGTCAGAGATGTTACGAGGATTTTCCGCGCTCGTTAACAAACGCTCCTTTGGATTTCTGAACGTGTTATGCGTGCAAAGATCGATTTGTCGAAAATGTGCTCGAACAGATATTTAGGAGGTATGCACAATGCTTGACACAGGAGCGACCGCATTCATGCTTGTTAGCGCGATGCTGGTCTTTCTCATGACTCCGGGTGTTGCATTTTTTTACGGCGGACTTGCGCGTCGTAAAAATGTGGTCAACACGATGTTCATGTCTTTCGTGATCATCGGAGTAGTTGCTATCGTATGGATCCTCGCAGGTTGGTCTCTCGCTTACGGCGGCGACGGCTCGAATCCCTTCTTCGGAGGTTTCGATCAATTGGGTTGCCTGAGTGCGGTATCCGATATGCTCGCTGAGGTAGACGATCCTGGCGACGCTACCTATCCCGCGATCATCGACATCGCATTCCAGGCTGCATTCGCCACCATCACCGCAGCCATCGTCGGCGGCTCCCTTGCCGGCCGTATGAAGTTCGGTGCTTTCCTTACCTTCATTACCATCTGGGTTGTGCTCATCTACGCACCCTTGGCTCACATGGTATGGGGCGGCGACGGCAGCTTCATCGGCGACCAGATCGGTGCCCTCGACTTCGCCGGCGGCGACGTTGTCCATATCAGCTCCGGTTTGACCGGCCTGGTTCTCTGCCTCCTGCTTGGCAAGCGCCGCATCTTCGGTGCCGTGAACCATCGTCCTCACAACGTTCCCTTCGTCGTGCTCGGCGCAACCCTTCTGTGGTTCGGTTGGTTCGGCTTCAACGGCGGTTCCGCATTTGCCGCTGACGGCATTGCCGGCCTTGCGCTCCTTAACACCTTCATCGCCTCTGGCGCCGCAATGATCTCCTGGATGATCGTTGAGTCCGCCAAGACCGGCAAGCCCACCCTCGTCGGTGGCGCAACCGGCCTTGTCGCCGGCCTGGTCGTCATCACCCCTGCCGCCGGCTTCGTGGATCCTTGGGCTGCTATCGTGATGGGCCTGGTTGTTTCCCCCATCTGCTACTTCGCGATTTCCTTCTGCAAGTCCAAGATCGGCTACGACGACGCACTCGATGCCTTCGGTTGCCACTGCATCGGCGGTATCGTGGGCGGCATCCTCACCGGTATCTTCTGCGTGCCTGAGCTGTCCTGGACCGACTTCGGCGGCCTTATCTACACCGGCGACCCCACGCTTCTCGGCGCACAGTGCCTGGGCATCCTGGTCACCATCGTCTTCGTTGCCGTTGGCTCCCTCATCATCGGTCTTATCGTCAAGGCGATCTTCGGTGGCCTTCGCGTAAGCAAGGAAGAGGAAGCAGCTGGCATGGACATGACTGCCCACAGCGAATCCGCTTATCCCGCATTCATCGGCTTAGACTAACGGAAGGGAGTGAATGATCGATGAAACGTATTGCAGCAGTTGTTCGTCCTGAGAAGCTCGAACCCCTGAAAGAGGCTCTCTTCGAGGCCAAGATCTCTGGCATGACCATCTATCAGGTTCATGGTTGCGGCAACCAGCACGGCTGGAAGGAGTACTTCCGCGGCAGCGAGGTGTTCCTGAACATGATCCCCAAGGTCAAGTTCGAGATCATCGTAGACGATGCCCGTGTTGACGAGATCGTTGACCTTATCGTGCGAGTTGCGCGCACCGGCGAGGTTGGAGACGGCAAGATCTTCATCTCTGCCATCGAAAGCGTTGTGCGTGTCCGCACCGGCGAAAAGGACGAAGCAGCGGTCTAACCCCTCCCTTTGTGGAACTCAACAACCTCTTAGACGCTGTTAAGTCATAGACGAGGAAGCCCTGGCCTTCGCGGCTGGGGCTTCCTTGCTGTTTGCGTTTGAACCATGGCTGAATTGATGTGATAAATGGTTGCCACACAGTGCCGTTCACCGAAAATGCGATATAGTGCAATGGATACAAAGACCGATACCAGAAAGGATCGCAAGATGACTCGCAAGATCGCTATCTTCGATACTACCTTGCGCGACGGCGAGCAGTCGCCGGGCGCTTCCATGAACTCCGAGGAGAAGCTGGTTATCACGCGTCAGCTACTGCGCCTTAACGTCGATGTCATTGAAGCGGGCTTCCCGGTATCTTCCCCTGGCGACTTCAAGTCTGTTCAGCAGATTGCCGCTGAAGTGGGCGATAAGGCCGTTGTCTGCGCGCTTTCCCGCGCCGTTGAGAAGGACATCGATTCTGCGGCGCGCGCCTTGGAAGAGTGCAAGCGCCCGC
>CAVDDI010000156.1:0-3371 GCA_963607675.1 bacterium
CCGATAAACGAAGAGCGGCCCGGTTCAACCGGGCCGCTCTTTTGTGCATTGGGTCGTTTCCGCTTACCACCAAGAAAGCTTCGAGATGTTGTCACGGATATGATCGCAGCTGGCCTTGAAGCCCTTCAGCTCCGAGCCGGAAAGCTCGGGTGTGAACACCTGCTCGATGCCGTCGGCGCCAACCAGGCAGGGGAGCGAGGCGAAGATGCCCTCTTCCCCGTACTGGCCAGTGAGCAGCGTAGACGCCGATAGCACTGCATGCTCGTTGTGCAGGATGGCCGCGCAGAGCCGGGCGGTGCAGTTGGCGATTGCGTATTCGGTGCACCCCTTGCCGGCAAAGGTGACATAGCCCCCTTGACGGGCCTTTTCCTCAACCTCTGCTTGGTCGAAGCCGTACTTCTCGGGGTAGGCTTTCGCCAGCTCATCGATGGTGGTGCCGGCGATCATCGCCGATTTCCAGGCAGCGATCTGCGTGAAGCCGTGCTCGCCGATGATATGCGCATGGATCGACTTCGGGCTTACGCCGGTGGCCTTCGATATCTCCGAGCGAAGGCGCGCGGAATCAAGGCCGCAGCCGGTGCCGATGATCTTCTTCGGGTCGTAGCCGGTAAGGTGCCAGATGGCGGTGCATACCACATCGCAGGGGTTGGCCACGTTCACCAGGATGCCGTTGAATCCGGCATTCATTATCTGATCCACGAAGGTACGGGCAGATTCGGTGGAATTGAACAGCTCGCCGTCGCGGCTTTCGGCCACCAGGGAAACGTTGCCGGCGCAATTGACGATGATGTCGCAGTCGGCAAGGTCCACATAGCGGTCGCTGCAGTTCACGATGCGCGTGTTGTAAGGTACGAAGCTGATGGAATCGTGCAGGTCCTGCGCTTCCGAGATGTTCTTCTGATCATTGGTGCTCACGAAATAGAGCTCATCGGCAATGCCCTGCAGAAGCAGGCTGTTGGCAACATGGGCGCCTACGTGGCCAAGGCCTATGATGCCTATTTTCCGTTGGTTGGACATGCGAACCCCTTCCTTTGCATTTTCGCTTCCATCTTCCAGCTTACGCCTTTACTATGGAAGCCATTTGTTCAGCACGGCCGCCAGTCGGGAAAGGTCCAAGGGCTTTGCTATGTGCTCGTTCATGCCGATGGTCTTCGCTGCCTGCACGTCTTCCGCGAAGGCGTTGGCCGTCATGGCGATGATGGGAACGGTTTGGCACCATTCGCGTTTCATGGAGCGAATGGCGCGGGTGGCGTCGTTGCCGTTCATCTTGGGCATCTGGATGTCCATGAAAACGATGTCGTAGTGGCCGTCTGCGCTGTTGGCAACCAGCTCTACCGCTTCGGCGCCGTCGTAGGCGCACTCAACCGCGAGCCCGCCCATCTCCAGGATCTCTTTCGCGATCTCGGAGTTCAGCAGGTTGTCTTCCACCAGCAGGGCCCGCTTGCCCTCGGCGTTGGTTTTCTCTAGGCGCTCGATGGGCTTCAACGCGGTGATGCTGTCGGTAGTGTCGTCCATGATGGCGTGGAACGTCCTGGCTAGGCGCGAGCGGAACAGCGGTTTGGTCACGAATGCGTTGGCGCCGGCTTCGCGCGCTTCCTTTTCTATCGTGCTCCAGTCGTAGGCAGAGACGATGATGATGGGCACGTCTTCGCCTACTGCTGCGCGGATGCGGCGGGTGGCCTCAACGCCGTCTACGTCGGGCATTTTCCAGTCAAGTATGCAGGCGAAGAAGTCTTGGCCTACCTCGTGCTGGGCAACGGTAAGCTCCACAGCGTCGTTTCCGCTGGTTGTGCCCGTGGTTTTCATGCCGAAACCGTCAAGGATGTGGCAGGTGGAGTCAAGGCTTGCCCTGTCATCGTCTGCCACCAGCACGTTCAGGTCTACGAAGCTGGTGAAATCCTCATCTACCTCGCGGTCTTGCAGCATAAGGCGGATGGTAACCGTGAAGCGTGAGCCTACGCCCTTCTTGCTTTCCACCTTTATGTCGCCGCCCATAAGGCGGGCGATGTTGCGGGATATGGGCATACCCAGGCCAGTGCCCTGGATGCGGCTTACCTGCTCGTCGTCTTCCCGGCTGAACGGGTCGAAGACATGTTGTAGGTACTGCTCGTCCATGCCGATGCCGTTGTCCTCGAAGGCGAACTCGTAGCAAGCTACTTTTGCCTGCTGGGATGGCTTCTCGGTGATCTTCAGGCTGATCCTGCCGCCATCGGGGGTGTACTTTATGGCGTTGCTCATGACGTTCACGAATATCTGCTGGATACGCAAAGAGTCGCCGATAACGTACTCGTGCACCAGGTCCATCGAGGAAACGGAGAAGCTATGCGCCTTGGTTTCCAGCTGCTGGTTCATCATGACGACCAAGCTATCCAACAGCTCGGAAAGGTTGAACTCGTCTTCCGAGAGCACCACGCTTCCCGTTTCGATCTTGCTCATGTCCAGCACCTCGTTGATAAGGCTCAGCAGGTGCTTGCTGGAAAGCGAGATCTTCTTCAGGCAGTCGCTTACGCGCTGGTCGTCGCCAAGGTGGGCGGCGGCAAGCGCGGTCATGCCGATGATGGCGTTCATGGGGGTGCGTATGTCGTGGCTCATTGAGGAAAGGAACGCGGTTTTCGCCTTGCTGGCGCGTTCGGAGGCGATAAGGGCTTCCTGTAGGGCCAAGTTGGTGTTCTTGCGCTCGATGGCTTCCTCGTGGATGTCGCGCAGTATGCAGGCACAGTACCCGCGCTGCCCGATGGGCCAGCAGTTTATGTGCAGGTACACGCCGATTTCCTCGGAAATTGACTCGAAGCTGGAGTTTTTCCCTTCGTAGGCGGCCTTGTAATAGTAATCAAGCCATTTGCGGTCGCCGTCGGGGAACAGGTCGTAGAAGCGCTTGCCCAGCAGCTGATCCAAGGCAACGCCCTCTATCTTAGCCAGTGATTCGTTTGCGTAGGCGAAGGTCCAGTCGACGGGCTTGCCCTGTGGGTCCAGCTCCAGGCGGATGACGCAGAAGGCCACATCGCTTTGCTCGAAAACGCCAAGGGGAAAATCGCAGACAAGCTCGTTTTCGGATCGGTTTTCAGTGGTCATTTCCGCATGGCCTTCTTCCTGCTCACCGCGTGGTTTGTTTTCGCAATTCAATTTTCTTTTGTATCACAATTGCTTGGCTCAAGGAATGGTTGACCAGTGGTTTGCCGTGCTTCCCTATGCTTGCGCAAGCCTGCGTGCAGCCTGTGCGGAAAAACAGCGGGAGGGCACCATGTGGGCACCCTCCCGCTGTTTTTCCGATTATGCCTCAGGCGCCTTCGTGGTTTCCCTGGAAGGCGGTTTCCCAGAGTCGGCGGACAGGCTATATCGTTGCCGTTGCGGCTTGGCTGCCGGTACCTTGG
>CAVDDI010000157.1:0-3359 GCA_963607675.1 bacterium
TGTCCGGCACGCTTCTTGCCTCAACGAAAAGTGAATCAGGCTGTCCTCGCTGTTTTGGCGAAAAGCGCTGAATTGCCGGAAATCCACCACAGTTGTTGCGAAAAGCGCGGCAACTCATTGCCAGATAACCCGCATGCGGCAAGATTTAATATCTCTTTAGGTTGAACGGTGCGTTTCATCTGGCGAAACAGCTATGGTACCTATACAATAAGCTGATGTTCGAAGGGGAGTGCTCCGCTTTCCCGCTTTCTAGAAAAGAGGTTACGATGGCAGTAGTTGCATATTGCGTTAAGTGCAAGGCTAAGAAGGAAATGGTAGACCCTCAGGAAGGCGTCACCAAGAACGGCCGCGTCATCACCAAGGGCACCTGCCCCGACTGCGGCACCAAGATGTCCCTCATCGGTGGCGTTGCCAAGAAGTAGCGCCTGTTTGCTGCTTGCATTCGCTGGGCCCGTACGTATGTGCGGGCCTTTTTTGTGCCGGGGGCGCCGATGCGCCAGGGCTCCGGCAGGGGCGGCTCCTCTTCGGCGAACTAGGGCAGGGGCTTTCTCGTGCCGCCCCGTCGGTGTGAGGCTTACTGCCGCCTCCCCGATTCCTCCGCCGTTTTCCGTATCAGCTCGTCAAAGCCGGTAAGGGCGTCGAAGGGCATGAACTGGGTTGCGCGCCGGGGGTCGCTTGCGGCATGGTGGGGGCCGTGCTTGGCAACGTTCGCCTCGATGTCCTGCAGGATAAGCCGCCGCCGCTGCGCCTCTTCCAGCGGAAGGCCCTCCAGGAAGTCCCTTTCGCTAAGCACGGTGGCCGCCTATCTGCTGGTTGCGCTCGCGCATGGTGGCCTCGTCTTTCAGGCTGGTGCCCTTCAGCAGTGCGTTCTTCCCGAAGCGCTGGCGAACGGCGACCGACGCCCTTGCAAGATCCGATTCCTTCGCGTTGCCCGCGCCGAAAAGGCTGGGCTGATCGTACTTCGCAGGCTTCAGCTGCCCCAGCGCAACCGAGAGCCTGCGGATGGGTAAATCGCGTTCGACATGGGCATCGAACAGCGCCAGCGCCTCTTTGCGTATGCGGCTGGGCGAATCGGTGCGCACCGGCAGTTTCGATGACCCGCCTGCTCCCATCTTCCATCTGCCGCTTTCGGTGAGGCTTGGTTGCGCGTACCCCACATGCACGGCAACCGTGCCGCAGGAAAGCTCCTTGGCGCACAGGTCCAGGCAGCTGGCGTCTATCATCTCTGTCAGCACGGTGCGCGCCTCGGCGAACGAGTAGTCGCGCATCAGCACCTGCCCGTTGGAAAGGGAGTGCGCGCGCGGCCGGTGCTCTTTTATCTGCCGTATGGTGCAGGGCTCCTGCCCCCATGCGTGGTCCAGCAGGTATTCGCCGTTCTTGCCGAATTCGCGCTGCAGCCACTTCGGGCTTACGGCGCACACGCCCGCCAGGTCGTGGATGCCGCGCCTGGCAAGGCGGTGGGCGATGCCCGGCCCCACCTGCCATATGTCGGTTATGGGCTGATGGAACCAGATTTCCCGCTTGAATGACTCTTCGTCCAGGATGCCGATGCCATCGGCCGCTTTCTTCGCCTCTATGTCGAGCGCTACCTTCGCAAGGAAGAGGTTCGTGCCGATGCCGGCCGTTGCGGTGATGCCCGTTTCCTCCATCACCTTGCCCCGCAGCATGTCGGCGAACTGCCGTGCGTCCATCTTGTACAGGCGAAGGTACGGCGTGGCATCGATGAAGCACTCGTCGATGCTGTACACGTGCATGTCATCGGGGCTCACGTAGCGCAGGTATATGCCGTTGATCTGCGCCGACACCTCCATATAGCGTGCCATGCGCGGGGTTGCCATGGTGTACTCGATGCCTTCGGGGATCTGGAACACGCGGCAGCGGTTCTTCACGCCCAGCGCCTTCATGGCCGGCGTGATGGCAAGGCAGATGGTTCCCGGGCCGCGGCTGGGGTCGGCCACCACCAGGTTCTCGGTGAAGGGGTCCAGCCCGCGGTCGGCGCACTCGACGCTGGCGTAGAAGCTTTTCAAGTCGATGCACAGGTAGCTTTTCCCCTGAGCCGGCGCAACCATGGCAGGCCTCCTTCCCCACAGCTAAAACAGAGTTTGTTCGCTGGTTATCATACGAACAGTTGTTCTAGTATAAACGCATGGACTACAGGATGAAAGACGGCGAGATGCGGCGAGTGCATCGCGAAGAGGTCGATGTGCTGGCGCGCTTCGGGCGCGATGGCCGCCTGGAGCCGTGCATCGTGGTCCTGCGCGATTGCCGCGCTTTCCGCATAGACGAGGTGTTCGGTTCCACCGGCTTCGGCAAGCCGCATCATGGCAGGCGCACTGCCTGCTTCGATGTGCGCCTGGGCGGCCGCGAAACCAAGCTGTACCTGGAGCATCGGCTGGAAGACCCGGCCACCGGTATGCCCGACCGGTACGTGTGGTGGGTGCGCGCCTTCGATGGAACGCTGCAGGGGGCCTGCGGCCGGCAAGGGTAGGGACGTGGGCCGCCGCGCGCTGCCCGCCGCTGCGCTTGCCCTTTGCCCGGCCCGGCCTGCCCGTGCCGGGCGCGCCATGGTGCTTTTCGCCTCATTAACCCGAATTATTGGTACGATTGACAACCGGAAATCCCCGATGCGCCCACGGAAAGCCGGCAATCCGGCAAATCCCAACAGGGCGCTCGTCTGCCTGCGCCGCCCGGCGCAACCCGCTAAGGAGCCGTTTCATGACCACACATCAGCGCGTACTGCGAACCACCAGCCTTCTGATGGCCTTCCTGGCCATCCTGTTCTTCGTTGGGCAAAGCCTGGTGGGGGTTGCCATCGGCATGCTTCTGGCAGGCATAGATGAAGGGGCGGAATTCGCCGCTGCCGTTACCCCGGAAGATGCCCAGCTGATGGAGATATACCTGGACATGATCCCCGTCCTGGCCCTTACCGCCATCTTCCAGATGGTTGCGGGCTTCATGGGCAGCGCCGCGGCCAAGCACCCGGCGAAGGCCAAGCGCTTCAGCGTGGTGGCTGCGGTGCTCCTTGCCGTCAACGTCGTGGTAGGCATCTACTTTTCCACCACGGGCGGCTTCGACGCCGCCAGCGTGGCCTTCGCCATGGTTCCCGCGATGCTTGCCATCCTGTGCTTGGTGTGCGCGCGCGACGTCTCGCAGGGGTTCCAGGACGGCAGCGTGAAGGATATCGCCGAGATCAAGGGCGAAAAGTACAAGGCCGACCTTGGCTTCATCCGGTTCATCCAGGTGATGTTCCTGCTGAACGTGTGCGTCACGCTGGTCGGTTGCACCATGGTTGCCAGCACCAGCTTCACGTTCTCGTACTCGGTGGTCCTGGACTTCACCAACCTGGTGCTTGACGGCGT
>CAVDDI010000158.1:0-3332 GCA_963607675.1 bacterium
TGGCTCACCGGCACGCCGAAGTCCTCTGCCATTACCGGGTAGTAGATGCCTGCGCAGCTGTTCAGGATTGCTGAAGGAACAGCGCAGATCAGGATGCCCACGATTGCTATGGGCACGTAGTGCATGAAGCTCTTCTCAACGAGCTCCGTTGATTTTGCAGTAGCCATTTTCGGCCCCTCCCCTTAAAGGATTTCCACTGACGCGGAAACGCGCTGTGGCGAATCCGCAGAGTGGGATGCCGATGCAGCGCTGCTCGTTTTGCGCTGCATCAGATTCCCGGTGGTTAGCCCTTGATTGATCCCCATTAACCGTTGGGCTTACCAAAACTCCCAATTCAAATAATATGAACGCGTTCATAAAAATGAAAATAACGATATTGGAATTCAATTAAGCAAATTGGATAAGGCTAACTGCAGATATTTATACCTTATTATTTTTGCTTATAAGACCAGAACGTGTTATTGCTTTAAAGCTGCCGGATCAAGCCTCGGCGTCGGAAGGGGTTTCAGAGGCCTCTTCGCTCCACCAGTATTCGAACAAGCTCAGGTCGTAGGAGTAGGCAAGCTCGCTCGTGGTGGATATCGCCGGCAGCCCCATCAAACCGCGCAGGTAGTTTTCCTGCGTCACCAAGGGGCCGTTGATGGCCTCATCGAGCTGTTCGTGCGTGGGCGGTTCGAAGGTATCCCAGTCGAACAGGGAAAGGGCAATGTCCTCGGCGTTGCTTTCGAAAGCGCTTCGGTCCTGGTATCCCAGGCATTGCATCGGCCAGGTGCCAAGCACGGTTTCCCTGTCGGCTTCGGCAACGTTGAGGATGATCTGTGCCCCGAAGCTGAAAGGCGCTGCTGCGCTTCCCTCGGAAAGCTGGGGTAGGGTGCAGCCTTCGGGCAGGGTTACGGTAACGCTATCGCAACCGTTGAAAGCACCCGATTCTATGCGGTCAACCGCCTCGCAAAGCCTCACGCTTTCCAGTTGTGTGCAGCTTGCGAACGCATCGGACGCAATGCCAACGCCCTCGGTGCGGCCCGATCCATCTTCGTTCAGCGGTAGGGTGCTGGCCAAGTCAACCTGAAGCGCATCTGCCGGGGCGGAGACAAGGGTGATGCCTTGGTCGTCGGCGATGTAGGTGTAGCCGTCTACCTCGACGGCGGTTTCCTGGAAGATGGTGCAGGATTCAACCTGCGGCATCCCCAGCATGCTGCGCAGCCGGTTCTCCGGTTCAAGCAGGTTCTGGGCCATGGCGGCGCGCACTTCGGCATCGGTGGGGGACTCGAGGTTCTCCCAGAACAGCTGGAAGTACATCTCGTTGTAGTAGTCGTCGTAGTTGGCGTAGCCCACCAGGGGGTATATCCAGCTTTCCAGGTATGTGCGCTCTTGGCCTGCAGGAACGCCGATACTCAGGGTTTCCGCTTCCGTATCTTCGTCCATGAAGCCGTTGAATCGGTAGCCGATCCCGGGCGAGTATAGGTTCAGTTGGGCGGGATCGTTGCCGAAGGCAAGGCTCTTGAGCGAATTGCAGTGGTAGAAGATCTCGGGCCCAAGCACTCCCGCGCCCTTGCCCTTGAAGCTGGCGCTCTCAAGGGCGGTGCAGTTCGCGAAGGCGTTCTGCGAAAGGCTTATCTCGTCGTGGGCGGTGAAGTTAGCCGATTCCAGCGATGAGCATCCCTCGAATGCGCTTGACCCCACTTCGAGGCTTCCCGCTACGGAAAGGTCCATGCTACCGGAAAGCCCCGAGTTCTTGAACGCGGCGTCGTCGATGTAGGCAAGCCCTTGGGCGTTGCCGAAGTCGATGCTGAAACTGCCGCGAAGCCCCTCGAATGCGCTGGTGAATACCTCTTCCAGCGTGCTTGGCGCAGTGAGCGTGCCGTTGTAGGAAGATCCGCTCCCCAGGGCAATCCAGGGGGATCCATCCTTGCTGCCGTACAGCACCAGGCTGCCGTCTTCCTGCGCGTAAGTGGAAAGGTTGTCCACGATGCTCTCGTTGAACCAGGTGAAGCGCGAATCATGTGAGCCTTTGCCGGCTTCGGTGCAGTACCAGACGCATTCGCTGCTCGGCGTTTCCGAGGTTGCGAAGGCCGCATCAAGGGCATTCGACCCCACGAAGCCCAGGTTCGTGCAGTTCTTCAACCAATTTGCGCCGAAGGAAACGCTCTGCGCCTTGTCGATGAAGACGCCCTGAAGCCCCGTGCAGTTCTCGAAGGCGTTGGCACCAACCCGGATTATGGCTTCGCCCAGCGTTACCCAGGCAAGTTCGGAATCGCCCGCGAAGGCATAGGGCGATATGACGTTCACCTGCAGCACGTCGCCGCCTTCGGTGGTGAGCGTTCCATTGAAGCTCGAAGCGAAGCCCTGGTCGGAAAGCAGCGTGGTGGTGCCGTTTTCCGTGAAGTAGGCGAAGGACTCCTGCGAGAACTGCGCCACTATCACGTTCGCGTTCGCTGCGCCTGCGGCTTCCAGCCGGCCTTCCAGATAGGCTGCTTGCTGCTCGGTGAAGCAAACGATGGTTTCCAGGCTGCCACCGGAAAGCGATCCATCTTCCACGGTGAAGTCGGAGTCGTCGAACAGCACCAAGGTCTTTACGGTGGAGTTCCCTTCGAAGCAACCGGTTTTCACGGTATGGGGCAGCTGCACGAATGCGGTGTCGTTGCCGCCATCCAGCACGCGCACCAGCTCGTCTTCCGAGTACACCATGCCGCCCGAGCAATAATAGGCCTGTTCTTGTTGGCTCGCCTTCGCCACGGTGACGCCGAAGGAATCTTCTATGGCATCGGCATTCTGGGAAACGAACTCTTCGAAGGCCGCATCGTCTACCACGATGGCGCATTCCGAGAGCTTGCCTATGTCGATCTGGGGAATGCTGTCTGCAGTGGCGTGCACGCGGATCTTCTGCAGGTAGTTCTCATCGGGGACTACCACGCGCTTGACGTACGTGGGCACGGTCAGCTCGGTGGAGCTTAGCGGAATCCCCAGGTACTCGGTGCCGTCGTACGAGGTGAGTATGCCGTCGGGGGTGGAACGGAAGCGGGGGTTGCTGCCCAGAACCTGGTAGTTGCCCCAAACCTTGATCGGCCCGTTGATGTTCACGTACCGCACGGACGCCGGCACCGTAAGGTTGGTCACTGCATACATGTAGCCGCGGGAGGGATCTTGCCTCAGGTTGTCTATAGCCTGTATGCCGTAGGGGACGGTGAGGGTCTGGGTTCCGTCGTCGGCAACGGTTACGGCGCCATCGTCCACGTCTACCAGGGTTTGCAGCAGGCACGAGCTCCCGTCTTGGCTGCTTGCCGTGAGGCTCTGGTCAAGGGTGTAGCCCTGCAGGTGCACTGTGTACCCTG
>CAVDDI010000159.1:0-3327 GCA_963607675.1 bacterium
GTATAGTTCAGTGCATGGAACACAGAACGGTAGACATTATCGGGGCGGGCCTTGCGGGAACCGAGGCCGCCCTTCAACTGGCAGGGCGCGGTATAGCCGTGCGCCTGTTCGAGATGCGGCCATTGGTCCAAACCGATGTGCATCGAAGCGGCAATGCGGCGGAATTGGTGTGCTCGAACTCGCTCAAGTCGATGAAGCCGGAAAGCGCTGCGGGCATGCTCAAGCACGAGCTATCCCTCCTGGGTTCGCGCCTCATCGACTTTGCTTTCGAGACGCGCGTCGCGGCCGGTGGGGCGTTGGCGGTTGATCGGGAGCTGTTCTCCCAAAAGGCTACCCAGGCCTTGGACGAAAGCCCCCTGATCGCCCGCATAAACGCTGAGGTTGTGGGCATCGGCGAAGATGGTGCCGTGCGCATAGTCGATGCCGATGGTGCCGAGTGCGCCCCGTTCGCTCCCGCCGATGCCCTGTTGGTGGCATCGGGCCCGCTTACCTCGGGGACGTTTGCCGCGTTCATGCAAGGCCTTGCGGGGCAGGAACATCTTGCGTTCTACGATGCGGCGGCCCCTGTGGTCATGGCGGATTCCCTGGATAGGGGGAAGGTGTTCAGCCAAAGCCGTTACGAAGACGGCGGCGGGGACTATTTGAACGCTCCTTTCACCAAGGAAGAGTACGAGCGCTTCATGGAAGAGCTTGTGGGCGCCGAGCGCGTGATCAAGCGCGAGTTCGAGACATCCGATCTGTTCCAGGCTTGCCAGCCCATCGAAGAGATCGCACGCCGCGGTTTCGATGCGCCGCGCTTCGGCCCGCTCAAGCCCGTCGGCCTTACCGATCCAGCAACGGGGCGCCGGCCTTGGGCGGTGGTTCAACTGCGGGCTGAGGATGCCCATGGCCAGAGCTTCAACCTGGTGGGGTTCCAGACCAACCTCACGTTTCCCGAGCAGCGCCGCGTGTTCCGCATGATCCCCGGGTTGGAGAACGCTGAGTTTGCCCGCTACGGGGTAATGCACCGCAACTCCTTCATAGACGCGCCCCATCTGCTGGACAGCCATCTTCGCATGGTCGGCGGCAATGCGGGCTTGCTTCCGGTTCCCGTTTTCGTTGCCGGTCAGTTCGGCGGAACCGAAGGGTACTGCGAGGCCATAGCTTCCGGGCTGTACGCTTCCTTGGGCGTTGCCGCCTTGCTTGACGGAATAGATTTCCCTCCTCTGCCCGAAGACACCGCCTTCGGTTCGCTCATTGCCTACGCAACCTGCCCGGAAACGGCCGACTATCAGCCCATGCATGTGAACTTCGGCATATTGCGTCCGTTCGAAGCGAAGATCAAGAACAAGCGCGAGCGCTATGCTGCATATGCGCAACGGGGGCATAAGGCGCTGGAGGCCTATCTTTCCGAGCTTCGCGAAAAGGGCCTGATGCCCTCGTGAACGATCCTCTACAGCTGCTGGACTCGTTCTGTCTTTCCCTTTCGTCGCAGCGCAACGCATCGCCTCAAACCGTGCGCGCATACAGGGGCGATATCTCGGCGTTCCTCAAATGGTGCGAGCGGGAGTCGGTTGACGTGCTTGACGCCACGCATCGCGAAGTGCGCCGTTTCTTGGCTTACCTCGATCAAGCCAGGTACTCGCGCAGGACGGTGAATCGCAGGTTGAGCGCTATCAAATCCTTCTACCGTTGGCTTGTGGTGGAAGGGACCGTGGAATCAAGCCCGGCAGAGGTGCTGCAGGGGCCCAAGCAGGGAAAGCCGTTGCCGCGTGCTGTGCATCGGCACGAGATGGATCGTCTGCTTTCGGTGGCCCTCGAAGGAAAGCGGCCGGAAGAGGCAACTCCTCAGGAGCTTCGGGATCGGGCCATCCTCGAGCTGTTGTATGCTTCCGGGCTGCGTGTGTCGGAAGCGGCGGGCTTGCGGTTATCGGGACTCGATCTGCATGAGCGCTTGGTGCGGGTGATGGGAAAGGGCTCGAAGGAGCGCATCGTGCCCCTGCACGCAACTGCCTGCAAAGCCCTCGACGATTATCTGCGCCTTGGTAGGTCGGCGCTTCTTGGCTCCGGCTCGAGCGAGGCTGTGTTCGTTTCCGCAAGGGGCAACGACATGAGCGCAAACGCCATTCGCATCGTGTTCAAGCAGGCGCTTCGGAAGGCAGGGCTCGACGAGTCGCTTTCCCCCCATGCCATGCGCCACTCCTTTGCCACCGATCTGCTTGCTGGTGGCGCCGATCTTCGCAGCGTGCAGGAGATGCTGGGCCATTCCAGCCTTTCCACCACCCAGGTTTACACCCATATGACCCCAGAGCATCTGCGCAAGGCCCATCATCAGGCCCATCCACGCGGCTAGCATCGCCCTGCTGCGGGCCCGATTCTGTGGCGGCTTGCGCTTATCGATTTGGCGAAATCCGTGCAATGGCGCCCACCTTGCGTTCGAGCCGAACTAGAATCAGGGGTCTAAGGCAACAAGGGAAGGGCAGGCATGGGTCAGAGCTCCATCGTTATCAAAGGTGCACGTGAGCACAACCTCAAGGACGTCGATGTCGTCATCCCCCGCGACGAGCTGGTGGTCATCACGGGCCTTTCGGGCTCGGGCAAGAGCTCCTTGGCGTTCGACACCATCTATGCCGAAGGCCAGCGTCGCTATGTTGAGAGCCTTTCCAGCTA
Organism: bacterium; assembly: GCA_963607675.1. Lineage (GTDB taxonomy): Bacteria > Actinomycetota > Coriobacteriia > Coriobacteriales > Eggerthellaceae > Anaerotardibacter. Next base: position 2,650 of record CAVDDI010000159.1, read on the forward strand.
CGCCCGTCAGTTCCTGGGGCAGATGAGCAAGCCCGACCTCGATTCCATCGACGGGCTTTCGCCTGCTGTCTCCATCGACCAGAAAACCACCAGCAAGAATCCCCGTTCCACCGTTGGCACGGTTACCGAGATCTACGACTATCTTCGTCTCCTGTTCGCACGGGTGGGCGTGCCACATTGCCCTGAATGCGGGCGCGAGATCAAGGCGCAGACCACCGATCAGGTTACCGACGATGTCATGTCCCTCGGCGATGGCGAGCGTGCCCTCATCATGGCCCCGGTCGTCACAGGCCGAAAGGGCGAGTTCACCAAGCTGTTCCAAGACCTGCAGAAAGAGGGCTTCAGCCGTGTTCGCATCGATGGCGAGGTCACGAAGCTCGGCGGCGACCCCATCACGCTGAACAAGAAGCTCAAGCACTTCGTCGAGGTTGTGGTAGACCGCGTTGTGCTGAAGGAAAGCGCGCGTGGGCGCATTGCCCAGGCGGTGGAGATGGCCTGCCAGCTTGCCGAAGGGCGCGTGCTGGTGAAGGTGATGCGCAAGGGCGAAGAGGCTGCCGACGTGGTCACCTCGTCGGGCGCCACTGGCGGCCTTGCCCCCGGCGAGCATGTGTTCTCGTTGGCTCTGGCCTGCCCCGAGGTCACGAAGCTCGGCGGCGACCCCATCACGCTGAACAAGAA
>CAVDDI010000160.1:0-3280 GCA_963607675.1 bacterium
AGGGCCTTCGACTTGGGCTTGAGCGAGGCACCTGTGGCGATATCGTAGGGACCCACCCCATGGAAGCGTGAAGGCTCGGCCTCTGCCGGCTCATAGCCCGCCCCCTTCTTGGTAACCACATGCACGAGGACCGGCACATCGCTTTCAAGCGCATGGCCGATGGTGCGTTTGAGCGCAGGTATATCGTGCCCATCGACGGGAGGCGTGCACACGATGCCAAGCTGCTCGAACATCATCGAGTCGGGCATGACGAACTGCTTCAGCGATTCCTTGGCAGTCTTGCCCAGCTTGACCATGGCCTTACCTGCGATGCCCATGGAATTCTCCATGAAGTCCTGCATGGAGTCACGGCTTTTCCGATAATTGCTGGTAACTCGAAGGGCCCCCAGGTGCATGGCCATAGCACCTACGTTTCGGGCGATGCTCATCTCGTTGTCGTTCAAGATGATCACAAGCGGGGTCTGGGCTTGCCCGATGTCGTTGAGCGCCTCGAACGCCATCCCCCCGGCAAGCGAAGCATCGCCGATAAGTGCCACGATGTTCTGCGAGTCGCCACGCATATCACGGGCCCTAGCCAGACCGCAGGCAACGGAAAGCGAGTCGGATGCATGGCCGGAGGGATGCACGTCATGGGGATTGCTATGGGGCTTGGGGAAACCGGAAAGCCCCTTGTACTGACGAAGTGTGGGGAACTGCCCTAGCCGACCGGTTACCAGCATATGGGCATAAGACTGGTGGCCGACATCGAAAAGGAACCTATCATGCGGCGAATCGATAAGGGAATGGACGGCCAAGATGATTTCCACCGCACCGAGGCTTGAGGCAACATGACCACCGGTTTTAGAGGTGACCTCTATGATCTCCTGGCGAATCTCCGAAGCCAATATGGAAAGCTCCTCATCGGTGAGGAGCTTGAGCTTGTCAGGGGAATCGATCGAGTCGAGTATTCGAGTCATTGCGCTCCCCTATCTATTCAACGGTTTCCAAATCGCTGTCAACGGTTGAAGCCCCTTGCTCGGCTTCGCTCTGGGCAGCAATCCCCTCTTCCATGATACGAGAGGCGGCAAGCCCGATGCCAACTGCCTCCTCATATAGGCCAAGAGCCTCTTCAAGGGGAAGCTCCTCATCGTTGACAGCAGCAACGATCTGATCAAGACGCAGCTTCATGTCCTCGAATGTTTGAGGGCCCTTATCCCCCATTATGCATTCTCGCTTTCCAACTGGGTAGCAATCCGGCCCAGGATACCGTTGATGAAACGCGGGGAATCATCACCGCCGAATTCCTTGGCAAGGTTCACGGCCTCGTTGATGGAAACCGAAACAGGCACCTCTTCCACAAAGCGCATCTCGTAGGTGGCCAGGCGAAGGAGGGAGCGGTCTACAACGGGCATGCGATCTAGGGACCAGTTCTCGCTTGCAGACGAGATAAGCGCATCTATGGCCTCAAGGTGCTCACGCGTACCCTCGAGCAGTGAGATCGCATAATCGTCCAGGCCTTGGGTCTCGGGAACCAAGCTGCCGTCATCAAGGAGCTCACGGGGCGATTTGCCCATGATCTCGCCTTGGTACATCAACTGCAGCGCGTGCTTACGTGCAAGCATGCGCTCTTCATGACGAGGTGCCTTAGACACTCAAACCTCCTAATCCTGAAACACGATGCCGTCAACGCGGATATCGACGCGCTTGACGGAGAGCCCAACCTGCGAAAGGACAGCATTGGAAACAGCGCTGCGGACGTTCTTGGCGATCTCCTTCAAGGAGCGACCGGAGAACACTCGTAGGGAAACCGCAACCTCTACCGAGTTGTCCTCGAGAACGCTGACCTGCACTCCTTCAGCGGACTGTTTGAAGGAAAGCAGGGAGCGGATGCCCGAAGGGGCAGCACCAACGCTGGCAACGCCGTCGACGTCGCGAACCGCAAGCGTGATGATGGTCTCTACAACGCCAGGGGCTATGGCCATTGTTTCAGTGGTGATATCGGACATGTTACTCGTTCCCCATTTCGGTTTCGATGAAGTCGGTGTAGACCCTTCCCTCTTTGAAGGCGTCCTTTTCCAGGACCTCGAGATGGAAGGGAATGGTGGTCTTGATGCCCTCGATGACGAACTCGTTGAGGGCACGCTTCCCGCGAGCCATGCATTCGTCACGGTCGATGCCCCAAACGATGAGCTTAGCCACCATGGAATCATAGTAAGGCGAGATGCGGTCGCCTTGCTTGATGTAGGTCTCAACGCGGACCCCGGGGCCACCGGGAACCTCGAATCGGGTGATGGTGCCCGGGCAGGGGCGGAAATCATGCTCAGGATCTTCCGCATTGATACGGAACTCCATAGCATGGCCGAAAGGAGCGAAGGGAGCGCGATCGGCGCAGCTCATGGGCTCACCCGATGCAATGCGCAACTGCTCCTTGATGATGTCGGTGCCGGTGATGAGCTCGGAAACCGGATGCTCCACCTGCACCCGGGTGTTCATCTCCATGAAGTAGAACTTACCGTCATGATCGAGCAGGAACTCGATGGTACCGGCGTTCTCGTAGTTGGTCGCGCGGACCGCCTTGACGGCAGCGACGCCCATAGCACGACGGATCTCGTCGGTAAGCGCCGGAGAAGGAGCCTCTTCGAGGAGCTTCTGATGACGGCGTTGCAAAGAGCAGTCGCGTTCGCACAGGGAAACCCGGTTGCCATGTTGGTCGGCCAAGATCTGCACCTCTACATGGCGTGGACGCAAAACCAGCTTCTCAAGGTAGACGTCTCCGTTGCCGAACGCGGCAAGGGCCTCGTTCTTGGCAGCCATGAACTGACCTTCAAGATCGGCAGGGTCGTGAACCTCGCGCATGCCCTTCCCGCCACCGCCGGCAGAGGCCTTGACGAGCACAGGATAGCCAACTTTCTCGGCGAACTGACGCGCCTCTTCCACCGTTTCGATGACGCCATCCGAGCCGGGAACCGTGGGCACGCCGCAAGCCTTCATGGTCTCACGGGCTGCAGCCTTGTTGCCCATGGCATCGATGCAATCCGGGGAAGGCCCGATGAACACCAGGTCGTTGTCGGCGCAGGCACGAGCAAAATCGGAGTTCTCGGCCAGGAACCCGTAACCGGGGTGGACAGCCTGGCAGCCAGTGTTCACGGCAGCCGCGATGATGGATGACATCACAAGATAGCTTTTGTTGGCCTGAGCAGGACCGATGCATACCTTTTCGTCGGCGTACCGAACGGGATAGGTATCGGCATCTTCGGTTGAGTAAACCGCTACGGTTTTGATGCCCAGCTCCTTGCAGGCA
>CAVDDI010000161.1:0-3266 GCA_963607675.1 bacterium
GGAAGGGATTTATATGTACGGATCTGGATCCAGTAGTAGCAGCTTTCAGGCGAACGCAATTTTGGGCTCGTTCGGTATCTTCATGGTGCTTGGCTTCATCGCTTTCGTTGCCGCCATCGTCGTAACGGTTCTTCTGTACCGAAAATTCGTTTCGGACGGCGTTCCTCGTGATACCGACAAGCGCGACTGGCGTCCCTTCTTCAGGTTCGAAACCCTTCTTATCGACAAGATCCTTAAGGCGCTGTACATCTTCTCAAGCTGCCTGATCGCTTTTGAATCCGCTGCTGCCGTGGTGGCGGCGATTTGTGCGATAATCGCAGATCCTTTTGGCGCGTTGTTCGGCATTGTCCTGATTGCCGTTGTATGTATTGTTCTTGAGATCCTCAATCGTTTGGGATTCGAGCAAACGATGTTGTTGATCTTGATCTGGCGGAACACTGCCGATTTGCGCAAGGGTCTTGTCAATGCCCCTCGAGGTAATGCCGTGCCTTCCGCGGGCGCTGACAGCTCTTCTTCCGGTGCGACTTCTTGCGGAGTCGGCGTACCATCCTCTAAGGCCGAGGTTCCCTACTCTTCTGGTGGGTATGACGCTCAGCCTGCGGGCTGGGTGTGCCCTTCTTGCGGTACCGAAAACAAGTCCGGAGTTTTCTGCGCCCAATGCGGGAAAAGGAAACCTGAATAGTAGCCCTATTGCCCTAAGGGAAGCTTCAAAAGGCTGCGAACGTTGGTTCGCAGCCTTTTTTTCTTCTTTCCCAACGTTTTCGCATCTATTTCTCATTCCCTTCTCATTTTTGAGGAGAATCAACGGCCACCATATGGGCAGTAAGGAGAGGGGAGAGCGTATGAAAAAGGGCCCTATTATTGCTGGTTTGTTATGCGGGGTTGTTTGTGCCGTGTGCGTGTTCTCGTATGCATCCATCGTTCGGGGAGAGGCCGACTCGGCTCGCGCGGAGGCGATGGACCGTTATGGTGGGGAGCAGGTTGAGATCCTCGTTGCCACAAAGGATATCTACCCTGGGGAAACATTGAACTCATCGAACAGTGCTGCCAGAACCTGGCTCAGCGATTTATTGCCCGAAGAGTGCATATCGGGCATTGACGAGGTCAAGGATGTGCAAGTGTCCTCGTTGATCGTAAAAGGCGAGGCTATCTCGAAGCGAAGGTTCGAGTCCAGTTCTGCAAGCATCGAGGTCCCTCAGGGCTGCGTAGCTCTCTCTGTGCCCGCTCAGGATGTTCAGGCGGTTGGGGGAACCCTTTGCGCTGGCTGTTTGGTTGATGTGTACGCCACAGGTTCGCAGACGGCGTGCATAGGCAAGGGCATCCTTGTGCTGGCCACAAATGTTGAGGGAAGTAGCTCAGCAAAATCCAAAGTCAGCTGGGTTACCTTGGCGGTTCCCTTGGATCAGTCCCAGGAATTCGTGACCGCATCTCAGTCGATGGACATCTACTTCGTCTTGCCAGCCAAGGCCGGCGATTCCACGGGCTATGCGCAGGGCGATAGCGATGTCTCTGCTGAAAAAGCGCCATCGGGATCTGAGGCCTTGGGGGATACGGATTCTGTATCGGCTTCTTAGCTCGTGGTCGGATTCGGCTAATGGGCATATGAGTAACGACTTTGCTGTGGTGAAAGGACAAGGAAATGCGGAAAACGGTGCTATGCGTTGATTCTCAGACATTGAATCATCCAGAGACGATAGGCCTGATGGATGAAAACCTCGTTGCCCAGCCTTGGCTGCGGGTGTTCAGCAGTGCAGCTGATGTGCGCAGGGCGCTTGGGTGCGATGGCGGTTCTTCACGTGTTTGGGTTTTCTCTTCTGATGATATGGAGGGAATCAACCTTGCGGCTGCCCTGAAAGGCGACAGGATCGACAGAGAGGTTGACCTTATCTCGTTTGGGGGCACTGGCTCGGAGGTGAGCCGGTGCCAGGCTGCCGGTGTTGGCCTGATTCGGGGTTTAGAGGAGTTTGTCCGCGCGTATTCCGAGCGTAAGCAGCGGTGGATGGGAATATCTACCAGCATGAATGCCAGTGCCGGCCCCAGGCCTGAATCACTGGGACGTTGGGATGCGGGCGGTTTCAGGAAGATCGCTGACATACCGCTAGAGGAGCCGTGCGAAGCACCGCTCGGGTATGGAATCCCGACAGGTGCAGATCCGACAGGATCCAAGGGCAATGGTAAAGATGCGCTTTACGGTGAAGAACGGGCTAGCTCTTTCGGAGCCGCGTCCACCTCGCTGCCCGATCCGGCGGCCCGCAAGACGCAAGAAGAGCTGATCTCCCAAGCAGTTTTCAGGCAAGTCCAATCCGAGCAAAGCGCATTTGTGGTTTCCGTGGTCGGTGGATGCGGCGGTGTGGGGAAAAGCACGGTTGCGGTAAGCCTTGCGACAATGGCGCAATCTCGCGGGTTGAAGACATTGCTGATAGATGCCGATTTGCAATTTGGCGACATGGGATTCCTTTTGGGGAGGGAAGATGGCTTCGATATTGCCGACCTTATGGCGCAGCCGGAACGCTCGGCGCAGGTAGAACCGGAAGAGGGGCTTCCCGCACTGATACGTTCCCCTAGAAGGCTTGAGCAATCGGAGCTTATCATGGGTCGCCTGGCTGAGTTCATTTGCAGCTTCAAGGGGTCATTCGACCTGATCGTTGTCAATACCGGGGCGTTTTGGTCAGAATCTCACATGCAGGTTATCGAGTCTTCGGACAAGATCCTGTTCATGCTTGACCAGAGGCCTTCTTCTGTCCGTTCATGCTCGCATGCCCTTGAGCTATGCGAGCGATGCGGCATCGCTACCCGCCAGTTCGTCTTCGTGCTGAATTTCTGCTCAAGACATGCACTTTTGACATCGATCGATGTGTCTTGCGCGCTTCATGGCGTCCATGTCGAAGAGCTGAAAGATGGCGGAAAGGAGGTTGGTGAGCTCTTGGGGGCAGGGCTTCCCAAGGACTTGATAGCGTCCAAAAACGCGTTTGCCGCCTCGTTGGAAAAGCTGCTCATGGCTGTAGTGCCAGATGGCGCGCAAGAAGGCCATCCCTACGTTCCCGATGGCGATGCGATGTCGAGGAAGTTCCTCTTCGGTGGTTTAAGGAAAAGGCGGGCGGCATGTCTTTGATGGAACGAGCGTCGGCTTCTGAGATATGGGGGTCCCCGGCAGATGGGCAAGCGTCTGAAAGCGCGCTTGACGAGCTGCGGCTGAAGGTGGGAGAGCTGGTACCTGCAAGCCAGGCGGCGCGGTTGATAGCCCGCAGCCCTCTGCAGGCTAGGAA
>CAVDDI010000162.1:0-3262 GCA_963607675.1 bacterium
ACGTCCATCAGCGTGTGCTCAACGTCGGCGCGGCCCAGAAGCAGCATGACGGCAGCCGCGGCCAGCGCAACCACGCTGGGTTCGATGTCCAGCGCGCCGTGCACCACGAAGGCCAGCGCAACCAGGAAGATCATGACCACGCTCTTCTTGAACAGGGCCTGGTCCTTGATGGCCTCATGTGCATGCATGGCCATGATATGGTCGCGCTTTTCCTGCGAAGCGCCCATGTTTCGCCCGTACATCACGTAGAAGATGCCGATGCAAAGGGCCAGGATAATGAGCACGGCTGGGCCGTCGTTGGCCAGGAAGTCGAAGAAGGTGAGGCCGGTTGCAGTGCCGATCATGATGTTCGGCGGGTCGCCGATGAGCGTTGCCGTGCCGCCCACGTTGGAGGCGATGATCTCGGTAAGGAAGAACGGGATGGGATTCACTTCCAGCATCTTGCACACGGTGTAGGTTACCGGGCCGATGAGCAGGACGGTGGTGACGTTGTCCAGGAACGCGGAAAGCACGGCGGTGATGAGCACGAACAGCACCATGATGATCCATGGGTTGCCCTTCGCCATCTTCGCGGCGCGTATGGCAAGGTATTCGAATATGCCGGAGTTCTTCACGACGGCGACGAATATCATCATGCCGACCAGCACGCCGAGTGTGCCGAAGTCGATATGCTCGACGCCGGTGTCGAACGACACCACGCCGGCAAGGATAAGGGCGACTGCGCCGGCGAGCGCAGCCGTGGTGCGATGCACTTTCTCGGAAATGATGAATGCCATCACGACGACGAAGATGACGATCGCGATGATCTGAGCGGTAGTTAAGGCGATCATTCCGTAGTGCTCCTTTCTCTAAAAGGGAACAGATGCGGTTTCTCGTCTTGAAGCACAGAGTCCCGGGTAACACACGTCCATTGCCTGAACAAGCAACGCCCCACTCTGGCGTACCGACTCCAAAAAAAGATCCGGGATTGAAGGTACGGGATTGAACATGTTTTAGTCAAGCGCAAACCAGCAAGCGGTGCCAGCTGCAATCTTCCTGAAACCTAATAAGCCCCGTGCTTATATTTGCTTTGACTATCGAAACGATAAGCCGGAGAAATTGACAGGAAGGTAACGCCGCATTTCATGGCGGGCGAACGGCGAAATCGCGCGAAAGTATCAATCTTGGCTATAGGACTATAAGTTTCACATAGCCGCGGTGAATCATATTCACGCAAACTATCTAAAACATGTTCAAAGTGAATTAGAACATGTTCAACCATTGGAGAATAATCGGTCGTGGACTTAAGCGCTGTGCGTTGCCCATCGGGGGATCGGGCTGCAGCGCAACAGTTCATAGTAGGGACCATCTTCAAATGACGAAAGGGAGCCTAGGGGATTTACGTTTGGCTTAGCCTTTGTTCGCAAGAGCGGCGCAACAGCCAAGTGAAGCAGAAATCCTCAAACGTTTCTTTGAATCTATTGAAGGCACCGGGAAAGCAAGCGTGCACGTGCAAACCCGGCGCAATCAAAAGAAGGAGGAGTAAGATGGTCGATTTTATTTTTGCGCAGGAATGCGCAAGAGGAGAGAGGGGCTAAGCAATGGCTATGCTTAAGCGTGAATTCGGTGGAATTCAGCCATGTTGGAAAATTGGCCTATTCCGTATTCGTCTGCCGTTCATCCACTTCAAGATCTCGCCGCCCGAGGTCGTAACCGGCCTGATGAACGCTTGTACTTCGTACGGCGCTCTGGCTGTTCTTATCACCACCCTGGGTCTTGATCCTGCAGTGGCATGGGCACTGGTTGTGTTCGAAACGGGTATGTACACCCTGAACTGGCTGCTCGGCGAGCCTTCCATTTGCGGTTGGATCACGCCTGCAATGGCAATCATCGTTGTGTTCTTGGAGTCCTTGGATCCAGGCGTGGCGCGATTGCAGATGCTAACGTGTATCCAGCTAGAGTTAGCGCTCTTGTTCATAATCTTGGGCGCAACAGGCTTGTCTAAGAAGCTCAACACGATGGTACCTCCCGCTATCAAGGCAGGTATCGTTATGGGCGCTGGCGTCAACGCCGTAGCCGTTCGCCTGAAGGAGGGCGGCGCAGTAGACACCGTCACCGTTGGTTGCCTCTGCGGCCTGGTGGTTGTGTTCCTGCTCATGTTCTCCAAGCGCGTTCGCAAGTACATGGACACCAACCGCTTCGTTGCCATCCTCGGCAACTACAGCTTCCTGTGGGCCGTTATCGCCCTGCTGGTTGCTGGCGGCGCTGCTGGTGAGTTCAACTTCGAGTGGTCCGGCGAGATCATCAAGGTTCCCGACTTCGGTCTGCTGTTCACCACGGTTTCGCCTCTGTTCATCGGTTTTGCCAGCGATCCTACCGTTTGGGTTCAGGCATTCCCGTACGCAATCGTTGCATGGGTTATCGCATACGGCGACTTCGTAACGGTTCAGCAGCTTGGTCTGCAGGCCGCCCGTGACGACGAGTACATCGAGTTCGACCCGAACCGTACCAACGTCATCTGCGGTATCCGTAATGCGGTGCTTTCCATCTTCGCACCTTACCCGGCACTTGCTGGCCCTCTGTCCGCTCCTTACTGCGTAGCAACCTATGCTCGCTATAAGCAGTCTGGCCGTCAGGGCATGGACTCCATTTACGATGGTTCTGGTACCAACCTGATCTTCACCGTAATCGGCCTGTTCGTTTATCCTCTGTACGAGGCATCCCTGGCAGCATCTGCAGCACTCCTCGTGGTTGTGCTCCTCATTCAGGGCTGGCTGTGCGCACAGATCGCCTTCGGCCTTGTCCGCGACGATCTTGATAAGGGCATGACAGGCATGATCGCAGGCTTCATCGTAGCCCGCGGCGGCGGCGTCGGCTTCGTGGCCGCAATCGTCCTCTACCTGCTCATCTCCGACAACGACAAGATCCGCGAGGACTACGCCTACAACAAGGAGCTCCAGCGTATCGAGGATGAGGAGACGGAGCGTCAGCTCGAAGCTCTCCATGCTCGCCTGGAAGCAGCAAAGGCAGGCAAGCTTCAGGACTAACCCTGGCTTAGCCTAGGCAGAGTAAACAGGACATATGTCCCATTCCGAAGTGAGAAGCTTTGGATGAAAAGGACCGGAGTGCACGCTCCGGTCCTTTTTTCGTTTTGCGGGGAGCAGCGCCCTTGATGCAGCCGCTGAAGAGGGCAAGGCTTGCGAACGTGCAGGCCGAGGGGATTTCCGGTGCTCTGGGAGCGTGGCGGCGTTTCGGGTTTGCCAAGGGGGCGTTTCCGCGCCGC
>CAVDDI010000163.1:0-3261 GCA_963607675.1 bacterium
GAACGGGGAATCCTCGGGGCCGCGCTTCTTGTTCACCTTCTTTACGCGCGGTGCCTCGTCACCGAACACATCCCTACCGAAATCGTCTTCTTCATCCACCACGCGACGATACTCGATGCGCATGATGCACCAGATGCCGCCTTGCAGGATCTTGCTGTAGTTGCGCACGTATTCGGCGGGCATCACGAACGGTTCGATGGTGAGGTTGGCAAACGACGCCACGTAGATGTCTTTGTACTCATCCAGCCGCGCGAACACCTTGTCGATAATGGTGTACTGCCCCAGCTCGCGGATCTTCGACTTGATGCGCTCTGATTCATCGGGACGCACATAGTTTTCGGTAAGGATCTTGCGAATACGGTCCAACCCCTGGCTTACCGCCTCTTCGTCGGAAGAAGAGCAGTACATGCCCAGAAGGTATTCCAGCACGAAGGTGGGAACGTTGGCGCCGCGCTTCATCATGGAGGTAAGGTCTTTGCGAACGATCTTTCCAGCGAAGTTCTGCAGCAGCTTTTCGTCAACCGAATCGAGCTCACCAGGGGCAGTAGCACTCGGGAAAGGAGATTCCTCGGGAATGGAAGCGCTAACGGCACATGAAGCGTCCACGGTATTAGCGCTTGCACCAGGTACAGGTTCGGAAACTGCCGTGCTGGCGCTGGGCTTGGGCACGCTCTCAACCTCTGAAGTGAACCCAGCTGCAGCCGAGTTCCCACCCGCAGCGAAAGCGCCCTCCGACTCATAAACCGGCTCGTCCGCGGATGCCACGCCGAAATCCAGCGACCCCACGCACTCTTCCACTATCGAGGCAAAGGGGTTATCCCCCACCGAAGCACCGACCTCTTCCGAATTCTGGTTATCTTGCTCGAAGCTCATAGCTGTTCCTCCATCATTTAAAAGCCGAAGTCCACCGCAGGAGCGAAGGCCACATCTATGGTGTAGGCCTCGCGCCAAACGATGTTGCCCGTAGCACGCTCGCGCGCCACCAGGTAGTACGTGTCCCTCGAAGAAAACTGACCGCTGGAGCGCAGTGAGAAGCTTGCCTTCATCACGCGTGCCTGGGCGTCGGGCGAAGTCTTGTCGGCATGGGCCTTCACCACATCGCTTACCTCGTTACCCGAGGCATCGGTGAAAACCAGCTCGTATTCGCACGGCAGCACCTTGCCGGCAACCGGCTGCTCCTGAACCAACACGACTGTGCACAACAAGCTGGTGATGCGGCGCGTTTCCGAGAGCACCTTCAGGATTGCCACCTGGTTGTCCTCGAACTCCTTGGAACGGGCACCTACCTTGCGGAAGCCGATTACGGGCACACATGTTTCCTGCAGGCTTACCCCGCCATGCACATAACGCGAGGTACCGCCTGGGCGCTTGATGCGCACGCTTTGGCGCGGTGCCAAGCCAATGAAGTCGCCACCCTGCACTTCGGTCATGCCCATAGTTATGAACAGCGCCGCATCGGAGCCTTCTGCGCCCACCCAACTTGCATCCAGCGCTTCCCTTTGGGCAACGATATGACGCTTGCCTGAAATCGCCGGCGCATCGGGCAGGCCCACCTTTCCAATGCGCTCGCATTCGCCCAGCTCGTGGCGCGTGTACAGGAAGCCGTGGTCAGCGGTAATGACCACGCGTACCGCCGGAACGTCAGAGCACACGCGCTTGGCCAACGAGCAAAGCTCTTCTACCGTATCGGCACAGGCATCGAACACGTCCTGCTCGGTAGCCAGCTTTTCGCCCGTGCTGTCTATCTTGTTGTGGTACAGGTACACCAGGCCAGCTTCCTTCAGCAGGGCTTTGCGCTGAGCGCTGGGAAGCTCCAGATATTCCTGCGCCCGAAGCGCCCGCGCCCCGGGCTTCGCCTTTTCAAGCACTGCTTGGCGTTGCGCAGTGGAAACGGTAGACAGACCATCTGACAACACCGCGCCGGTGTCCCAATCCAGCTGAAGCCCGCGCTGGGGTAGCAACGCCGCCATGCCGAACTCGGTAACCGATGGGAACATGGACTGCATGCTGCCCAGCTTCACCTTGGCACCACGCTCAGCATCTAGACGCTGCCACACCTCGTGCCCTACCTCGTAACGCAGGGCATCGGAGATTATGACCACCGTGCACTTGGCCATGTCGCTGAAATCGGGCAGCGTATCCCAGAAGAACTTGCGCTGCTGCGCAACCCCTTCAACATAGCCGCATTCTGCCCATTGGGCCTGTGCAGCGCGCACCCAGCAGTCGTTCACCTGCGAAAGGTACCAGTTCGAGTACAGCGATTCCGCCCAGGTCATGGCTTCGCGGGCGGGTTCCTCCAGCGCTTCCACACCAGTTTTCTGGCAGGCGGAATAGGCCATGCACAGGCGCCGGTACGCGGCATCCATCTGCCACCAGCTGCCTTCGTATTCGCGCCACACCTCTGCCGGCTTTGCAAGATGGAAGCCCAAGGTGTGTTCCTTGTGGAAGCCCTCCATGGCAACCGCCGCTTCCAGCAAGTCGAAGTAGCTGGCAACGCGGCGATGCCAGGAAAGGTCGTGCCGGGCGGCGATCGCACCCCGCGCCTCTTCATCACGGTTCGCGCCGCTGGCAACCGACGAGAGCAACTGGGAAAGGATGGCCTCGTTTATGCCGGGGAACACATCGCACCCCATAAGCGACTCCAGCGGAAGCTTGTCGAAGCGCAGCCGCAAGCCGCAGGCATCTTCCACCAAGCGCGTTATCTCGAACAGGTCGGCCGCAACGTCTTTGCCCGCGGCGCGGTCCCAGTCCTTCACAATCTCCATGCAAAACGGCGCGTAGTTGTGGGCTATGCGCGGTTCCAGCCCTGCAAGTGCATTTTCCGGCATGGTAAGGGAAGCCGCAGTGATGAAGATGTGCGACGCCAGGTTCACCAATGCATCGCGGCCATCCACTTCGCCCGCATAACCCGCCCGGCGTTTCACCAAGGCCGCTAACGCGGCCATCATTCCGTTCTTGGCAAGCTCTTCCGAAACAGCGCCATCGCCCGCATGCAATGCGCGAAGGTACTGCCGTACCACGAAGCCGATGCCTACATCCTCGGGAGTCTTCGCCCCCAGCAGCACCGCCAAAATGCCCAGCTCAACTTGCTCGTTGGAAACAGGTGACTGCACGCACTGCATGAACTTGCGCACACGCTGCTTCGACTGGAAGAACGCGCGGTGCTTGCCCAGGGAGGTACGAACCGCCTCTGCATCGGGTGCACCGAGCTGGTCGGCCAGAAGTGAGACGAAATCAGCCTGGAAATGATCAGCATACAGC
>CAVDDI010000164.1:0-3247 GCA_963607675.1 bacterium
GGCCTGAAGGCCCTGGTTGACTTCTACCAGAAGAACAAGAGCGACGATGTTCCCGACCGCCATGTGATCATCGGCAACGCCGACTGCCCGAAGGACGCCGAGCGCCTGATCTCCCTGCTGTCGAAGGAAGACGATTCCCTGATGTTCCTGCAAACCAGCATCGGCCCGGTAATCGGCAGCCATGTGGGCCCGGGCATGATCGCGCTGGTGTTCTGGGGCAAGGACTGCCGCGAAGAGCTTTCCATGGCCGATCGCATCGCCAGCAAGGTCCGCAGCAAGAAATAGCCTTACCCGCCCTGGGTCCTTTTCCGGGGCTTAAGGAAGAGCGGGCGCACGGTTTGCGCCGGATTAGGAAGGATATGCTCCATGAGCGCCAATGATTTGATGTTCGCCTTCGCGGGCGACGAGAGGGTAGGTGCCGGCGTGAGCGGCCTGCTGGAGGCCGCCGGGTTCGGGGCAACCGACCTGAACCGCGCCGATGTGGTGTTCACCTATTGCCCGAACGTCACCGCCCTGGAAGATCTGTACTACGACACGGAAGGGCTGCTGCGCGGCACGAAGGAAGGTGCTTTCCTGGTAGACCTGAGCCCTTCGACTGTGACGTTCTCCTGCGAGCTCGATGCCGTCGCCTGCGTGAACGGTCGTGTTGCCATCGATGCTCCCCTTGTTGTTGCCAACAAGGTGCACGAAGACGCCTTCGGCGACCGCATGAACCTGGGCATCGTTGCCGGGTGCCGCGAAGACGCCGACTACAAGGCTGTCAAACCGCTGCTGGACGCCATCGCCCATCGCGTTATGTGGATGGGCCATGCCGGCGCGGGCCAGAAGGCGAAGGTTGCGCTTACCCTGCAGAGCGCCGCAACCCTGGTGGGCGCGGTGGAGGCCCAGGTTGCCTTGGAGGCCATAGGGCATGATGTGCGCGTGATGACCGAAGATGTGGTGGACTTCATGCAGGACTTAGGCGAGGCATCGCCTTCTCAGAATGCTTTCGCCCAGGCGCTTTTGGACGAGGAATACGATGCCCCCTACACCGTGGAGCACCTGATGGGCGAAGCTGCTGCGGCGCTTTCCTCATTGGAAGACGACGAGCTTATCCTTCCCCAGGCCGAGGCATGCTATCGCCTTATGGAACTGCTTGCCCTGGTGGGCGGCATCGACTACAGCCCGGCGGCCATCAAGCTGGTGTTCTCCGACGAGGACACCAGCAAGCGCTACGGCCTTGACTGGAACCGCGCGGAAGATGCCTTCGGCGAAGGCTGCGGTTGCGAAGACGATGAGCATGAATGCGAGTGCGGGCACGACCCCCACGAAGACCATGAGTGCTGCGGCAAGCACCATCATCGCGGGTAGGTTTGCCGGTATTCATGGATGCCGAGGGCAACATAATCGTTGAGGCGGGGGAACCTACGGGTTCCCCTTATTCTGCCTGCCGCCTTTGCCCGCGTTCCTGCGGGGTGGATCGGACGCAGGGCGGCCGCGGGGTCTGCGGTGCATCGGATACCATGCGCCTGGGGCGCGCAGCGCTTCATTGGTGGGAAGAGCCCTGCCTGGTGGGGGATAGGGGCAGCGGAGCCGTGTTCTTCTCGCACTGTCCTCTGCAGTGCGTCTACTGCCAGAACCGGGAGCTGGTGGCAGGCTCGGGTATTCCGGTGTCGGACGCCCAGTTCGCCGCCGCCGTGCTGCGCCTTCAAGATGCCGATAATGCGGCGAACATCAACCTAGTAACCCCTACGCACTACGTGCCTTCAATCGCACGGGCGCTGTGGCCGTTGCGCCGGAGCGGTAGGCTGCGCATCCCGGTGGTGTACAACACCTCCAGCTACGATTCCCAAGAGGCGCTTCGCCTTATGGCGGGAGTGGCAGATGTGTACCTTGCCGATTTCAAGTACGCCTCTTCGCTCCAGGCGGCAGCGCTCTCCCATGCGCCCAACTACCCTGATGCCGCGCTTCTGGCCATCGACGAGATGGTGCGCCAGGCTCCCACTTGGCAGGAAGGCCCAGATGGGCTGCTTCGGCGTGGCGTTATCGTGCGTCATCTGGTGCTGCCGGGGCGCATTGGGGAATCCAAGCGCGCGCTGGAGATTCTTGCGCAGCGCTACGGCGGCAGGGTGCGCTTGAGCATAATGAGCCAGTACACGCCGCTTGCTGCCGGGCTGGAGCGCTATGGCTTGCAGGGCCGGGTTGCTGCCGAAGAGTACGAGGAAGTGCTCGATTACGCCGATGAGCTGGGGTTAGAAGATTACTTTTGGCAGCAGGGGGATGCCGCCCAGGAAAGCTTCGTTCCGGCATTCAACGGGGAAGGCGTGCTCTAGCCCCCAGCGCTTTCCCCTGACCTTGCAACGTTTGCCGATTCCCGCCGTTGCGCAGGGCGAAGGGCGGGATACTTGTTTCAGCTGAAAAGGAAGCCGGCAGCGCGGCCACGCTGCGCTTGGGCCGGTTGGAAGGAGAGATAGATGGCAGAGCATATCGAAACCACGTGCGTACAGGGAGGGTACCGCCCCGGAGATGCAGAACCAAGGCAGGTTCCCATCTACCAGTCCACCACCTGGAAATACGACACGTCCGAGCATATGGGCAAGCTCTTCGACTTGGAAGAAGCGGGCTATTTCTACACGCGCCTGCAGAATCCCACCAACGATTTCGTGGCAGCCAAGATCGCCGAGCTCGAGGGCGGCAGCGCGGCCATGCTCACCAGCTCGGGGCAGGCGGCCAACTTCTTCGCGGTGTTCAACATCGCCGGCAACGGCGACCATGTGGTGGCAAGCTCGGCCATCTACGGCGGCACCTACAACCTGCTGGCGCATACCATGCAGCGCATGGGCCTGGAATGCACGTTCGTTGCCCCCGATTGCTCCGACGACGAGCTTGAGGCCGCTTTCCGCCCTAACACCAAGGCCGTGTTCGGCGAGACCATCGCCAACCCCGCGCTGGCCGTGCTCGACATCGAGCGCTTCGCGAACGCCGCACATGCCCACGGTGTGCCGCTGATCGTGGACAACACGTTCCCCACGCCCATCAACTGCCGTCCCATCGAATGGGGCGCCGACATCGTCACGCATTCCACCACCAAGTACATGGACGGCCATGGCGCAACCGTCGGCGGCGCAATCGTGGATGCGGGCAAGTTCGACTGGATGGCCCATGCGCAGAAGTTTCCCGGGCTCACCACCCCCGACGAGAGCTACCACGGTGTGGTGTATGCGCAGAAGTTCGGTCTGGGCGGTGCGTTCATCACCAAGTGCACAGC
>CAVDDI010000165.1:0-3239 GCA_963607675.1 bacterium
GCTCTATGGCGAACTGCGGCAGGAACCGAAGGGCTATGCCCATCATCATGGAAAGCTCGTGCGCGGGTAGGCTGAACCGGCGGAACGGCTCCAACAGCCTTTCGAAGCCATCGGTTAAGTCGAGCGTGGTGGTTGCCAGGGTGAGAAGGCTCACGCCCAAAAGCAGGATGGTAAGGCGTATGGCGATGAACAATGCCTGCTGTAGGCCTTGTTGGCTGATGCAGATGATGCCCAACTGAAAGTAGACCTCTCCGCCTTGGACGAAGAAGATGTTCAACAAGGCGGTGAACACCACCAGGATGGCAAGCGGTGCGATGGAGACGAATGCCTGGCGCAGCGATATATGCGAAAAGGCGAACATCCCTGCTGTGAACAGTGCGGCAATGCCAAGGGAAACGTATGACCCGGCCGCGAACACCATCACCATGAACAGGATGGACAGCAGGAGCTTCGCGCGTGGGTCCATTCTGTGCACGGGGGAATCTTTGGCTATGTAGCGGCCGAACACCGCATCGATGCTCATGGCTAGCGCGCCTCTTCGCCCTTGAGGATGTGGGCAATCTCGTTCGCCAGGGTGTCCGGTTGGTACAGCTTCACGGGAAGGGGCATGCCCTGTTCGCGCAGCTCGTTGGAAAGACGCTGCGCATGGGGGATGCCCAGGCCTATCTCGCGCAGCTCGGCGGCATGCTGGGTGAAGATTTCCTCTGGCGTGCCTAGGAAGGCGATCTCTCCTTCGTGCATGACGATCATGCGGTCTGCCAAGGCTGCGATGTCGTTCATGTTGTGCGAAACCATGACCACGGTAAGGCTTCGTTGGTCGTGAAGGCGTTTGATGAGAGCCAGGAAGTCGGCTCGGCTGGCCGGATCCAGCCCGGCAACCGGTTCATCCAGCACAAGGGTGCTGGGGCGCATGGCCAGCACGCCCGCGAATGCCACGCGCCGTTGTTGACCGCCGGATAGCTCGAAGGGGGATCGCTCGCCGATAGCGTCAGGGTCCAGGTGCACATCGGCCAATGCCTCGCGCACGCGTGCATCCACCTCTTCTTCCGAAAGCCCCATATTGCGTGGGCCGAATGCCACGTCCTCATAGACGCTGGCGGCGAACAGCTGATGCTCGGGGTATTGGAACACCACGCCGATGTCTGCTCGGGCCTTGGCAGCCACACCCTTGGCGGAAAGGTCCTTCCCGTTCCAGAGCACGCGCCCTTCGGTGGGGTTGGCCAGGCCGTTCAGGTGCTGTACCAGGGTAGACTTCCCTGATCCGGTGTGGCCGGCGATGGCCAGGAACTCGCCTTCCTCCAAGGTGAAGGTCACGTTGCGCAGGGCGTAGCGCTGCTCTTCGCCGGCCTTCCTCTGGCGTTTGCTTAGCGGGTTGTAGCTGAAGCTTACCTGTTCGAATGCAATCGACACAGTTCCTCCTCCAGCGTGGTCATTTCGGTATGGGTGCCGATGGCGATGCCTTGGTCTTGCAGAAGACGCGACATCTGGGTGGAAAACGGCACGTCCAGGTTCAAGCGGCGCAGCTTTTCATCCTGCGTGAGCACTTCTTCGGGGGTTCCATCGAGCATGCAGCGGCCCTCGTTGAGCACAATGACCCGGTCTGCCTCGGCGGCTTCTTCCATGAAGTGCGTGATCATCACAACGGTCATGCCCTGGGCGTGCAGGTCTTTGCATACGCGCATAAGGCCCCGGCGCCCTCGTGGGTCGAGCATGGCGGATGCCTCGTCGAAGATAAGGATCTTCGGGTGCATAGCGAGCACGCCGGCGATGGCTACTCGCTGCTTCTGGCCCCCGGAAAGGGCGGTGGTCTCGCGCTTCCCGGCTCCGCCCAGCCCAACTTGGCGAAGGGCTGCTTCTACGCGCTCGCGCAGCTCGGGGTTCTTGATCCCCAGGTTCTCGGGGCCGAAGGCCACGTCGTTTTCGATGAGGCTTGCCACGATCTGGTCGTCTGGGTTCTGGAACACCGCCCCGGCGGTGCTGCGGATGGCGTATACGTTGTCGGGCTCCGAAGTGCTCATGCCGTTCACGGTCACTTCGCCCTTGTCGGGAACGAGCAGCGCGTTGATGAGCTTCGAGAAGGTTGACTTCCCTGAGCCGTTGGCGCCCAGGATGCAGACGAACTGGCCTTCGGGAATGCTCAGGTTAAGGTCGGACAGTACGTAGGAGTCGCCCGTGTAGGTGAAGGAAACGTCGGAAAACGAGATCACGGCTTAGCGGCCCTTCGTCTGTTCCTTCTTCGGGGTGATGAGGTTCGAGATGGCTTTGTAGATGATAAGCGTGAGAACCGCATTCAGGCCGCCCTTCAGCAGGTTGAAGGGGATGAGGATCGGGATGATCATGGCCACAACCGCCTCAAAGGGAACGCCGAGCCACATGGGGGTGACGATGAGGTTGCCCACGATGGCGCCGATTGTGGCGGCGATCACGCTGAGCACCAGGCCACCGATGGCAGCGGGATAGGTGCGCTTCTTCTTATACACCAGCGCTGCGGGTAGCACGAAGCAGGTAACGGTGAGGACGTTCATCAGGGCGCCCGTGAAGTCTGCCATGAGCAGGCCGTGGATGATGGCCGTTACGATGCCTACGGCTACGCCGGCGGCGGGCCCGAATGCGAAGCCCGATACCATGGCGGGCATGTTGGAGGCATCGAACTTGAGCCAGGTAACACCGGGGAGCAGGGGGAACTCCACGAAGGAAAGGATAACGCCGATGGCGCACATGAGCGCCATGGTTACAAGCTGCTTGGTTGACCAAACGTTGGTGTTGGTGGGGGCGGTGGGGGACATGGTTTCTCCTGTCGGTTCATTAACCTGCTTATGGTACCACGCTTGCGATTTTGCCCTCAATATCGGAAGGCCGTTGTCATTCGCGCCAGCCGGGGCCTGCGCACCTCAGCGCTCGCCTTCGCTCGGTTCGGCTTCCGGGCAGGCGCGAAGGGGCGGCGCGGAGAATTAGCTTGACGCATGGCTCGCCCCATCCCAGCATCCACGATCAAGTACCGGTGGCGCCGCCTTGGAGGCGCCTGCTCGGAAGCCGCGCTCCGGAAGAGCGCTTCGCTGCCCAGGCCCCGTCTGGCGCTGCGACCCTGGAACAGCAGCGACGGAGGACGGGGTGGTGCCGCGAGGGGTTCTCTGAACACCGTTCCTGTTCGATTCGCGAAGCGAATCTCCTTCCAATGCATGAGGCAGTGCAGCGCATGCAGACGAGGCCCGCCGAAGCGGGCCTCGTCAAACAGCGGA
>CAVDDI010000166.1:0-3224 GCA_963607675.1 bacterium
CCCGTACCCTCATCCACAACATGATCGAGGGTGTTAGCACCGGGTATGCCAAGAAGCTTGAGCTGGTTGGCGTTGGTTACCGCGCGGCTCTCAAGGGCAAGGACCTGGAGATCCAGCTTGGTTACTCCCATCCCGTTAACGTTGCGGCTCCTGAGAACATCACCTTCGAGGTTCCCAGCCAGACCGAGATCATCGTTAAGGGCATCAGCAAAGAGCAGGTTGGCCAGGTAGCCGCAGACATCCGCGCTTGGCGCAAGCCCGAGCCTTACAAGGGCAAGGGTATCCGCTACGAAGGCGAGTATGTCCGTCGTAAGCTTGGCAAGGCCGCGAAGTCTGAGTAATCAGCTCAGTAGCTAGGTATTGAAGGGAATCAATTATGAAGAAGCTTCAAAAGAAACAGGCTGGGCTGCGCCGTCGTCACACTCGTGTCCGTGGCAAGATCTCTGGTACGGCTGCTCGTCCGCGTCTGTGCATCACCCGTTCCAACTCGAACATGTATGCCCAGGTAATCGATGATGTTGCTGCTAAGACCATCTGCGCAGTATCCACTCTCGGCCCTGAGTTCAAGGCAACCGAGAAGAAGGGCGCAACCGTAGAAGGTGCAGCTGCCCTCGGTGAGATCATCGGTAAGAAAGCACTGGAAAACGGTATCACCGAGGTTGTTTTCGACCGCGGCGGTAACCTGTATCATGGCCGCATCAAGGCAGTTGCCGATGGTGCCCGTGAAGCAGGCCTGAAGTTCTAAGAGAGGGTAGCTTTATGGCTCGTAAGCAAGAAAACCAGGCAGGCGTTCCCGAACTTCAGGAACGTGTTGTCTACATCAATCGCGTTTCCAAGGTAGTCAAGGGTGGTCGTCGTTTCGCTCTGACCGCACTTGTCGTCGTTGGCGACGGTAAGGGCAAGGTTGGCATCGGCATGGGCAAGTCCCAGGAAGTGCCTACCGCCATCAAGAAGGGTGTGGAGGACGCTAAGAAGAACATGTTCTCCATTCCTCTGACCGAGGCTGGCACCCTTCCCCATGACATCATCGGCGTTTACGGCGCAGGCCGTGTTCTCCTGAAGCCGGCTACCCCTGGTACCGGTGTTATCGCTGGCGGCGCTGCTCGTGCCGTCCTCGAGCTCGCTGGCGTCAAGGATGTGTTCGCTAAGTCCCTGGGCACCGACAATGTCCTGAACATCGTCAAGGCCGTTGCAGAGGGCTTGAAGGAAATGCAGAGCCCCGAGCAGGTTTCCCAGCGTCGCGGCCTCTCCGTTTCCAAGATCTACGGTTGGAAGGAGAACTAGCAATGGCTGACGCTAAGAAGACGCTTCGCATCACCCAGGTGAAGAGCTCCATCGGCTACAAGTACGATCAGGGCCGTACCCTGAAGGCTCTTGGCCTTGGCAAGATCGGTCGCACGGTTGAGCAGGTGGACAATCCTGGTGTCCGTGGCATGATCTTCAAGGTCAAGCACCTTGTAGAGGTTGAAGAGATCTAAACAGGTTGCTTCTGAGGGCCCGTTCTTAGGAACGGGCCCTTTTTCATTGTTGTGCGTATGGCATGTTTGGGTTCATTTTCCTGGATCATGTGGCATAATATTGTGGTTTGTAAGTTCGCTGGCTGCGAGCTGCCAGCCCTGTTGCCGAAAGGCGGCAATGGGATAGCGTAAAAAGGAGTTATAACATGGAACTTAAGGATCTGAAGCCGGCAGAGGGCTCTCGCACTAATCGTAAGCGCGTTGGCCGTGGCCCCGCATCTGGCACCGGCAAGACTGCTGGTCGCGGTCTGAACGGTCAGAAGTCCCGTTCTGGCGGGGCAAAGGGCAACGGTTTCGAGGGCGGCCAGACCCCCTTGGCACGTCGCCTTCCGAAGCTCCCTGGTTTCCGCAACATCAACCATGTTGAGTATCTGCCCGTGAATGTTTCCCGTATTGAGAAGTACTTCGAGGCTGGCGAAACCGTCGACGGCGAGTCTTTGGTGGCCAAGGGCATTATCAAGCATTCCACCGATCTGGTTAAGGTTTTGGGCGACGGCGAGATCACCAAGGCTGTCACCGTGAAGGTGGACAAGGTGTCCGCTTCCGCTAAGGCCAAGATCGAGGCTGCTGGCGGAAAGGTCGAAGAGCCTTGCTAAGTTCCCTTGTACAGGCATTCAAGGTCCCTGAGCTCAGGAACAAGATCCTGTTCACTCTGGGTATCTTGGCGCTATACCGCTTCGGCGCGTATTTGCCGGTTCCGGGCATTCCCTTCCAGGCGTTCGCCAATTCCTTCCAGGATCAGGGCGTTTCGATGGTCATGCTCGACCTCTTCACCGGCGGCGCGTTGTCTAACTTCTCGGTATTCGCGCTGGGCATCATGCCTTACATCACCGCATCCATCATCATGCAGTTGATGCAAGGCGTTATCCCCGCAGTTGGCCGCTGGGCTAAAGAAGGCGAAACCGGCCGTCGTCGCATCACCCAGGTCACCCGTTACCTTACGCTTGGCCTTGGTCTGATCAATGCGGTTGGCTACCTCTTCCTTTTCAAGTCCGAGGCTTACGGCGTTGTCTTCAGCAGCGATGTACCCGAGGTCGTTACCGATGTCCTGGTGGTGTTCACCCTGATCGTCGGTACTGCGCTCATCATGTGGATGGGCGAGCTCATTACCCAGCGAGGCGTTGGCAATGGCATGTCCCTTATCATCTTCGTGTCTATCGTGTCTTCGGTTCCTCAGGCGATCTTCTCGTCCATCAACCTCAACGCTGACACTGGTATGGGCATTGCCGTCACCGTTCTGATCCTGGTTGTCGTGCTGCTGTGCATCCCTGCGATCATCTTCGTGGAGCGCGCTCAGCGACGCATCCCGGTAAGCTATGCCAAGCGTGTGCAGGGCCGAAGGATGATGGGTGGGCAGAATTCCTACCTTCCCATCAAGATCAATGCTGCCGGCGTTATCCCGATCATCTTCGCCAGCTGCTTGATTTACTTCCCGGCTCAGATCGCCGCCCTGTTCAACGTTGATTGGCTGACCTCGGTGGCAAATGCCATCTCCGCTGGTTGGGTGAACTGGATCCTCACTGCGGTCCTTATCGTGTTCTTCGCCTACTTCTATACCTCTGTGGTGTTCAACCCGGTTGATACGGCAGAGAACCTTCAGCGGCAGGGTGGTTTTATCCCGGGTATCCGCCCCGGGCAGAACACCGTGCAGTACATCAAGGACGTTCTGCATAGGGTTACGCTGCCTGGCGCGATGTTCATTGCCGC
>CAVDDI010000167.1:0-3181 GCA_963607675.1 bacterium
ACCTCGGTGTTGTCGTTTGCCCAAACTGCATTGGCGTTGTTCTCGAACGCAGTCTTAGCAGCAGCGTAGGTATCGTACTTTTCCAGCGTGAGGTCCTTGTTGTGCTCGGTGAGGTAGGTCTCGGCGGTGGTGCCGGAGATCACGATTACCGGGCGGTCGCCGATCTGGCTGAGGTCGGTAACCACGTTGTCCTTATGGGAGACGACGCCCAGGGCAACGTTCATGTAGGGATCGGCGAAGTCTACGGCTTCGGCGCGCTCGGCGGTAACGGTGAAGTTCGCCAGGATTACGTCTACCTTGCCGGTCTGCAGGTACTCAACGCGGTTGGCAGCCTCGGTGGAAACCAGCTCCACCTCTACGCCCAGGTCTTCGCCGAGGCGGTTGGCCAGCTCGATGTCATAGCCCTGATAGGTGCCGTTCTCGTCGACATAGCCGAAGGGGCTCTTGTCGCTGAAGACGCCGATGGTGATCTTGCCGCTGTCTTTGATCTGGTCCAGGGTGCGGAAGTTGCCGTTGGAGCTGGAGGAGCTGCTGGAGCAGCCTGCGAGCAGGACTCCGGCGAGGGCGAGGGCTGCAACGAGCGCAGCCACAAGCTTCCAGGTGCGTTTGGTTTGGGTCATGTTCTTGTCCTTTCTTTGGCGTCCTTTTGAAGGTGGGCGCATTTTCGATTGATGGAAGTAAACCGCTTAAATCCCATGAAGTCAATAGGAATAATGGAATACGCCTGTCCGCATCTTAAATTACTGGTTATTTGGCAGCCTGGCCCCGCAGACGGTGCCTACGGGGCCAGGGATCCGGTTCAATGCCCGACGTCGAATGCTCGTTGGTGGCTCTTGGCGCTGAGTTGCGCCTTACTGCGACCTTAAAGCTTAGGCCTCGTGCTGGCGCACGGCGTCGAATTCGAAGGTGTGGAGGAACTTCTTCGCGCGGTTGCTCTGCGGGCATTCGAAGAAGCGCTCGGGGATGTCCTGCTCTACGATCTCGCCGCCGTCGAAGAACAGCACGCGATCGGCAACGGCGCGCGCGAACTGCATTTCATGGGTGACGATGATCATCGTCTTGCCTTCCTTCGCCAGGCCTAGGATAACGTCCAGCACCTCGCGCACCATCTCGGGGTCGAGCGCGGCGGTTACCTCGTCGAGCAGCAGCACCTCGGGCTCCATGGCCAGCGCACGGGCAATGGCCACACGTTGCTTCTGACCGCCGGAAAGCTCGCGAGGGTAGCTCTTTTCCTTTTCGCTCAGGCCCACACGCTTCAGCAGGGCGCGCGCTGCTTCCTCTGCTTCGGCTTTCGGCATCTTCTTCACCTTGATGGGCGCAAGCGTGATGTTGTCGATAACGGTCATGTGGGGGAACAGGTCGTAGCTCTGGAACACCATGCCCACCTTCTGGCGCAGCTCGGTAAGTTCTTTTTCGGAGCCGTTGACGTTCGTCCCTCCGATTTCGATGGAGCCGCCTTGGATGGGCTCGAGTGCGTTGATGCAACGCAGGAGGGTGGATTTACCGCAGCCGGAAGGGCCGATGACCACGATTACCTCGCCGCGCTTCACGGTAAGGCTGATGTCTTTCAGCACGACGTTTTCGCCGTAGGCCTTCTTAAGGTGCTCGATGGAGAGCAGGGCAGTTTCGCTCATTGCCTAGTTCCATTTCTTCTCGAGGTGGCTTGCCAGCATGCTGATGGGCCAGCAGATGATGAAGTACAGCAACATGATGGTGCCGTAGATGCCGAAAACAGCGTTTGGCGAGGTCATACGGTTGGCTTCGATGATCTGCTGGCCAACCTTCATCATCTCGATGACGCCGATCATCAAAAGCAGGCTGGTGGTCTTGATCATGCGGGTGATGAGGTTGATCGAAGACGGCACCAGGCGCCGGATGGCTTGCGGGATGATGACGTAACGGTAGATCTGCGCCTTCGACAGCCCTAGCGCTTCGGCGCTTTCGTATTGCTGCTTGGGGATGCTGGTAAGGGCGCCGCGGACCAGGTCGCCCATTTCGCCGGTTCCCCAGAACACGAACACGATGACCGAGGAAAGCTCGGCCGAGATGTTGATACCCATAACGCGGGTGGCGCCGAAGAACACGATGTAGAGCAGCACCAGCTGCGGCATGATGCGCACGATTTCCAGGTACAGGCGGGAAATTACGCGAGCAACGGGGTTCTTCCACGTCATGAAGATGCCGAAGAGCATGCCCAAGATGATGCTGAGCACCACCGAAATGGCGCTGATCTGTACTGCGACCCACAGGCCCTGCAAGAGGCGCGCAGCGTTCGAGCCCATGAACAGGACATCAAGCCCCAAAGCTTCCATGGCGCAGCCTCCTTTCAAGGTAGGATCCGGCAACGGAGACCGGCACCAAGATGATCAGGTAGAACGCTACCAGCATCACCAGGCATTCGGTGGTTTTGTAGTACAGGCCCATGAGGTCCTTTGTGACGAACATGAGGTCCATAAGGCTGATGGCGGAAAACACGCTGGTTTCCTTCAGCAGGAAGATGACGTTGGCCACAAACGAGGGGAAGCTGAGTGAAACCGCCTGCGGCAGAACCACGTAGCGCATTGCCTGCAGCTTCGAAAGGCCTAGGCTGATGGCGCTTTCGCGCTGGATGGGCTCCACGTTTTCCAGACCGGCGCGGAACGATTCCGCCATATAGGCGCCGCCGTGCAGGGCAAGGCCCAGCATGCCGCAGGCCTCGGGGGTGATGGAGAGGCCCATGCGCGGCAGGCCGAAGTAGAAGAAGAACAGCTGGATGAGCAACGGGGTGTTGCGGAACAGCTCTATGTACACGCGGCAGAGTTGGCGAAGCACCGGTATGCGGAAATGCACGATCATGGCCACGATGAGGCCGATGACGATGGAGCCGGCGATGCCGATCCATCCGATGCTCAACGTCAGCAGCGCCGCGTCCTCGTACAGAGGGAGGTATTGCGCCATGGCGTCGAAGTTCAACGCAAGTCCTTTCTATAAAACCTATCTGATTAGTAGGATTAAGGCGGATTTTAGAACGATGACAGGGGAAGTCAAGCGTTTCACAAATCCTGTCTATTCTATAGGTTTCCTGGTGTTGCGGGTGCGAGCATTCGGTGCTGCATGTGCGGGCAGTTGCAACAAGTTGGCAGCCGGTGGCTGCGAGCGGGGGCGCCTGGCCGGCACGCTGCAGCGATGTGGCGCTCAAGCG
>CAVDDI010000168.1:0-3179 GCA_963607675.1 bacterium
ATATCGGTCTGTGCGCTATAGCCTGCCGGTGAATAGGAACTTGATGCGCTTCCAAAGGCCGGCCTTCTTCGGCACAAGCTGTATCGCCTGGCTTTCCTGCTGCAGCGCTGCGGCGCTTTGGTCGGCTGCGGGAAGAACCTCTGCTTCGGGTGCTGCTGCAGGGGCGCTTGAAGCGGGGGCAGGACCGGCAACACCGGGCTCTGTTTCCTCGATGCCGAAGGCGGAAGGCGCCGTGGCTGCATGGGCAGGCGCCTTTTTCTGCGGTTGTTCCGGGGCCATAACCGGTTTTGCGGTTAGCACCTTATCGCTCGTAATGGGCACCTCGGGCTTTTCCGGCTCGGCAGGCTGTGCCTCTGGTACGGATTCGGGGGTTGCGGCCTCAGGCTGGATGGTTGCTTGTGCATCAGGCTGGGCAGCTTCTGCCGGCTGTGCTTCCCGTGCGGCTGCTGCAGCTTCCTCTTCTTCCTTCTTGGCAGCCTTGATACGCTCGATGCGCGCAATCTCGGCCTTGCGGGCGGCTTCCTCTTCGCGGAGCTCGACGGAGCGATGGTAGTCGTCGCGGGCCTTCTTGATGAGGTAGGCCTGGGAATCGAAGGAATCTTCCTGCCCGTTTGCCTCGGTGGAGGCGAAGAACTCCAGCGGCGTGTACTCAAGGTCGCTCTTGAGCATGCGCAGCTTGGCGGTGTCGGCAAGCGAAACGTCCAGGTAGCTGTTCACGCGCTCTTTGAGGGCCGGTGCGTAGATGGGCCAGGCGATCTCGACGCGCTTTTCCATGTTGCGGGTCATCAAGTCGGCGCTGGAAAGGTAGATCTCGCGATTCTCGCGCGGGCCGAAGCCGTAGATGCGGCTGTGCTCCAGCAAGCGTCCGACGATGGAAACCACTTCCACGTTGTCGGTGTAGCCTTCAACGCCTGGCACGATGCACGATATGCCGCGCACCAGGAGCGTGCTCTTCACGCCGGCTTGGGATGCCTCGGCGATCTTGTCGATGATGTCCTTGTCGGTAACGGAATTGGTCTTGAACACCAAGCCGTTCGGCTCGCCCTTCTTGGCCAGCTCGATCTGCTCATCGATCTTGTGCAGGATCATCGGCTTGATCTGCAGGGGTGCAACCGAGAGCTTCTGATAGCAATCGGATGCGTTTTCCAGGCTCATGTTGCGGAAGAACTCGGCGGCGTCCTTGCCGATTGCCTCGTCGGTGGTGATGTAGCTGAAGTCGGTGTAGAGCTTCGAGGTCTTCTCGTTGTAGTTGCCTGTGCCAAGCTGGGTGATGTACTGAACGCCCTGGTCGGTGTAGCGGGCGATAGTGCAGATCTTGGAGTGCACCTTGAAGTCGTGGAAGCCGTAGATCACGTTGGCGCCGGCCTTCTCGAAGCGCTGGCTCCATTCGATGTTGTTCGACTCGTCGAAGCGGGCGCGCAGCTCGAACAGCGCGGTAACCTCCTTGCCGTTCTCTGCGGCGGCAACCAGGGCTTCCGCCAGGTGCGACTGGCTGGCAAGGCGGTACAGCGTGATCTTGATGCTGAACACCGAGGGGTCGTTGGCGGCCTCCGAGAGCATCTTCACGAACGGATCCATGCTCTCGTAGGGGTACATAAGCAGCACGTCGCGCTCGCATACCTGCTCGATGATGGGGCGCTTCTTGTCGAACACCGCCGGCCACTGCGGGCTGAACGGCTCGTTGGTGATGTTGCGGGCCACCTCCGATTCGACCATGCCCGAAAGGCCCCAAGCATAGCCCATGTCAAGCGGCACGTTGGTGACAAAGCACTGATAGGGTTTCAGGTTAAGGCGCTTCAGCAGGAACTTCTCGGTAACGCTGGAAAGCGGGGTGTCCGATTCCAGGCGGACCGGAGCCAGTCGCGCACGCTTCTTCAGCATGCGCTTCATATGCTCGCGGTAGTCGTAGTCTAAGTCTTCCTCGGTGCCGTCGTTCGGGTCGATGTCGGCGTTGCGCGTAACGCAGATAACGCTTGCGCGCTTGGTGGTGTACATGTTGAACACCTCGTCGACAATGGTCTTGATGGCGTTTTCCAACAGGATGAACTGCGTGCCCTCGCCGGGGAGCTTGATCACGCGGTTGGCCTGATGGGGCAGGGGGATAAGGCCGAACGTGGCATCGTCTGCGCCGACGTTCTTCTCCTTCTTCTTGCCGTCCTTGGGCTTGGCGTCCTTCTTGGCCTTCGTCTTTTCCCTGTTGGCCTCTTCGTCGAGGCGGAGCAGCACGTACAGTGCGCCGTTCTCCAAGTGGGGGAAGGGGTGGCGCGAGTTGATGATCTGGGGCGAAAGGTAGGGAACCACGCGTTCCTGCAGATAGGTATGCAGGTAAGCGGCCTGATCCTTCGAAAGGTCCTCGGGTTGGAGCTGGCGGATGTCGTGCTCTGCCAGCTGGCTGAGGATCTTGTTGTAGATGCGTTCCTGTTCCGGGTACAGGTCATGGCAGCGGTCGTAGATGGCAAGCAGCTGCTCGTCGGGCGTCATCTGCGTCTTGTTCTCGCGCATGTCCTTGTCTACCAATGACAGGTCGGTAAGGCTGCCTACGCGCACCATGAAGAACTCCTGCAGGTTGCTGGAGAAGATGGACACGAAGGTAAGGCGCTCAAGTGGCGGGACATTGCGGTCTTCGCCTTGGTCAAGGACGCGTTTGTTGAAGGTCAGCCAAGAAAGCTCACGGTTCTGCATATAGGGCAGCACGTGGCGCTCGCTGTGGTGCTGCTGCATCGGCTGGATGTCTGCGGAACTGCCCGTAGCTTCTTTCTTTGCTTCCATTTTTCCCCCTCGGTGTAGAGATCCCTTGAAAGGATCGATTGGATTCGATTTCCCCAAGGTTATTGTAATCGTTAATGCTCGTGGTGAGCAGGTTGGTCTGCGTTTTTGCCTGTGTTGGGCTACGATGCCGCGGCGACGGGTTTGACCAGCACGCGGTCGGCAAGGTAGCCTTCGCGCACACCGTATTTGCAGATGTCCAGACGTTCGGCGTGGCACAGCTCGAACACCTGCCGGATGATGATACAGCCGGGCAGGAAGGTATGGATACGGTCGGGCACCGTGCGAAGGGCCTGATGGGCAAACGAGTTCGGGTCCTTTTCGTACAGGTCGAGTATCGCATCTAGATGCTCGGGAAGTATGAAGTCGAAGCGGTTGCCCTCGTTGCAGAGGTCGCCGTACACCTTGGCTGC
>CAVDDI010000169.1:0-3092 GCA_963607675.1 bacterium
GCTCCTACCAGCGCAGATGAACAAGGAACTTCACCCTACGCGTTTACTTCACAGCGCGTAGGGTATTTGACGTATTAATGGACTACTGAAAAGGAAGTACATGACTGAAGAGACGAATAGGCCAAAAGACACTCGGGCAAACCGCCCTTCTGAATCGGTAAAGCACGTTCACCTGGATAGGGAGCGCCCCAAGCTCTCCAAGTTCGACGATGCGCAGTCTGGCACGAAGGCTCCGGCAAAGAAGGCCCGCCGCAACGGTTCAGGGAAACCTGCTGGCCGCTCTGCCGCTAACGCCAAGCAGCGTGACCCGAAGGCGAAGCTGCGCATCATCCCCCTTGGTGGCCTTGATGCCATCGGTAAGAACATGACCGCCTTCGAGTGCGGTAGCGACATGGTGCTTGATGATGCTGGATTGATGTTCCCCGACGACAACCATCCTGGGGTTGACCTTATCCTGCCCGACTACTCGTACGTTCTCGAAAACGCCGACAAGCTGCGCGGCATAATCATCACGCACGGACACGAAGACCATACCGGTACCTTGCCGTACCTGTTGAAGGACCTTGACCGCAAGGTCCCCATTTACGCTACCAAGCTCACTCTTGGATTGATCGAGGGTAAGCTGAAGGAACATAAGGTCAAGAACGCGAAGCTTTGCGAGATAAAGGCCGGCCAGACGCTTAAGCTCGGCTGCATGACCGTTGAGTTCTTCGCCGTCAACCATTCAATCCCAGGTGCCGTAGGCGCGTTTTTCCGCTCCCCGGCCGGCAATGTGCTGCACACGGGCGACTTCAAGCTGGATCAAAGCCCCATCGACGGCGTCCGCACCGATTTCGCCGCCCTTTCCCGCTTCAGCGAGGAAGGCGTTGACCTGATGATGTCCGATTCCACCAACGCCACGAACCCCAATTTCACCCCATCGGAACGTGAGGTCGGCAAAGCACTGAACAGCATCATCTCCAATGCCAAGGGGCGCGTCATCGTCGCATCCTTCGCTTCGCATATCCACCGTATGCAGCAGATCTGCGATGCGGCGATACGCAATGGCCGCAAGGTTGCCGTTACTGGTCGCTCCATGGTGCAGAACACCGATATCGCCCGTCGTCTTGGCTATCTGAAGATCGCCGACAAGGATATCATCGACGCCTACGACCTGAAGGGGATGCCCTCGGATTCCTACGTCGTCATGTGCACCGGATCGCAGGGCGAACCGCTTTCCGCTTTGGCTCGCATCGCCAGCGACAACCATAAGACCATCACCGTCGAAGAGGGCGACACCGTCATCATCTCCGCAACTCCCGTGCCCGGCAACGAGAAGGCCGTCACCAAGGTAACCAACGACCTGGCGAAGATCGGCGCGGATGTCTACGACAAATCGCGTGCACGGGTGCACGTCTCGGGCCATGCATCGGCCGAAGAGCTGAAACTCGTCCTTTCCATCGTTCAGCCCAAGTACTTTATGCCGGTCCATGGTGAGGCTACCCACTTGCGGGCTCATGCGGAGCTGGCCCAAGTCACCGGTGTTGCGAAGAAGAACATCTTCATCTGCGAGAACGGCGAGACGCTCGAGCTCACTGCGCGGGGGGTCAAGCGCGGCAAACCGGTGCAAAGCGGCATCATCCTGGTTGACGGCCTCAGTGTGGGCGACACCTCCGAGTTCGTTTTGAACGAGCGCACAAACCTTGGCTCCCAGGGCGTTGCGGTGGTCGCTTGTGCCGTGAAGAAGGGCACCCATGACCTTCAGGGTGCGGTTCAGGTAGAGATGCACGGCATCCCCGGCGGGGATGAGCCCCAGTTCGTTGATGCCGTTCGCAACGCCGTTGCCTCGGCATTGAAGCGCTCCCTTTCAAAGGGCGAGGACACGCGTTCGGTTAAGCGAGCGGCTCGCAGCGCCTTGCTTTCCATCCTCTGGGAACGCACCAACCAGCGTCCGCTTGTGGTTATGAACATCCTTGAGGTATAAGTCCAGTACATCCGTTGATCCTAAACGAACCACCTAAACACGCTATAAGGAACAAGATGGCAGCAAACAGGACAAATCGTGCGCAGAAAGCTGCGGAAAAGGCAGCTTCGCAACCAGGGGGACGCCGTCCCCTTTCCGGCGGTGGGGGAAGGCCTGCTTCAGGGCAGGCTGCCCCGCAGCCTGCACCCGGCCGTATCCTAGACGAGCGTTCACGTCGGGACATAGCCGCCGTTTCCCTTATCGTGCTCGCCATCGCATTGTTTGCCACATCGTTCCTCAGCCCCGACGGTGTTCTTACCGGCGCGCTTTCCCTTGGGCTCAAGCTCTGCCTCGGCATAGGTGCTTATGTGCTGCCCTTCCTGTTGGCTGGGCTTGCGGTTACGTTGCTGATACGCTTCGAAAGGCAAATGGTCCCGGCGCGGGTGGCCATTGGGTTCGCTTTGCTGTTCGTGGCATTCCTGGCCATCATGGCCCTGTTCACCCCATCTGCCCAAGACAATCCGAACAACCTCTTCATCCAGGTCCTGCTGGTGAAGCAGGGCGGGTACCTTGGTGCAGGCATCGCATGGGCGGGCCTGGAGCTGCTTGGATTCGAGGTGACCATGATCCTGATGGTGGGCCTGATCGTCATAGCCCTTATCATCATCGGATTCTCCATTTCCTCTGTCATAGAGAAGGTTCGCGGTCATCGTTCATTCGATGATGGCTCCTTCGGGGAAGATGAAGAGCTGGGCTTTTCGCGCATGCCACGTTTCTCGATTGCCAGGATCAAGCTTGCCCCGAAGGGGCATGAACCCAAGGTCGAGGCGGGGCAGGGTGCCATGGCGCAGATGCCCACACAGGCAATTGGCCCCGCGGGTGATGCGTCTCAGCGGGAAACGCAGGAAATCAAAGCGCCCAGGAAAGCGCCTCATCCCAAAAAAACCAATGGGAAGCGAGCCAGCCAGATGGCCGATAAGACCCTTGCCTTCGAAGCATCTGGCCAAGACCCTGAGCCTCGTCAGATGACGAGGAAGCTCGGATCGCGCCCAGAGCACAAGCCAGATCCCGAGCTGAAGAAGGAGGCTTCTCCCGCTACCTCGCGGAAGAAGGCATCCGACGTGGCTACCCCCGAACCCCTCGAGGGTTT
>CAVDDI010000170.1:0-3051 GCA_963607675.1 bacterium
GGGTGAGCAGGGCGGCTTCGGCGTGCGCGATGCGTTGGACTTCCTGGCCAGCCATTACCCGCAGAAGTCGTTCGGGCATGATGGCGACCTTATAGGCCTCGCCTCCGCAGAGGCCTCCATCACGCTGGAACCCGCCGCCCAGCTGGAGATCAGCATCGCGCCCTATTCGTCGGTTGGGCGAATCGTTCAAGCCTACCAGGGGTTTCGGGCGCTCATAGACCCGTTTCTGGCAAAGCATGGCTGCAAGCTGCATGTTTCGGGGTACCACCCCACGGCAAAGGCCCTTGACCTGCCCCTTATCCCGAAGCAGCGCTACCGTTTCATGGACGAGTACTTCCGTGCCATCGGAACGCATGGCGAGCGCATGATGCGCGCCTCTGCCTCCACTCAGGTTTCGGTCGACTTCCGCGATGAGGCGGACGCCATCCGCAAGATGCGGGTTGCCCAGGCGCTGGCTCCCATCCTGTGCGCCATGACCAGCAACACGCCGGTGTTCGAGGCGCAGCCCGCAAAGCCCCTGGCCCGCTTCGCGCTGTGGCGAGAGGTGGACAACGCCCGTTGCGGTTCGGTGCCTGGGCTGTTCGAGCCGGGCTTCGGCTTCGAGGACTATGCGGATTGGATCCTGCGTACCTGCCCCATCTTCGTCACCCGCCCTGCTGCGGGCCATCCCGATGGCGAAAGCCTGCGG
The DNA here is from genome assembly GCA_963607675.1 of bacterium. Classification (GTDB taxonomy): domain Bacteria; phylum Actinomycetota; class Coriobacteriia; order Coriobacteriales; family Eggerthellaceae; genus Anaerotardibacter. The sequence goes on from CAVDDI010000170.1 coordinate 689, forward strand.
CCGGTGTTCGGGCAGTCCGCCTACGAGGCATACGGCGACGCCCTGATGGCCGAAGCGGACGTCGAGCACGTCCTTTCCATGTTCTGGCCCGATGTGCGCCTGAAGCGCTTCGTTGAGATCCGTCCCGCCGATTCCCTTCCGGCCAAGTGCATGGCGGGCTACGCCGCGCTCATAAAGGGCCTGTTCTATTCCGAGCAGGCGCTTGCCCGCATCGAAGACGCCTTCGGCGTTGAGCAGGGCGTGTGGCCGCTGGCCGACGAAAGCGCCAATGACGCCTTGGCGGCTATCCAAGAAAAGGGAAGCGCCGCCTTTGTGGCCGGAAAGGCGCTTGCGGCCTGGGAGGATCTGCTCCTTGAGCTTGCAGGGGAATCGCTCCCCGAAGAAGAGCGGGGCTACCTGGCCGCTTTGGCCGACCGCGTGCGCACCGGACGCTAGCGCGTTTGCCGAGCGTGCTACTATGGGAAACGCTGTGAAAACAACGGCAGGGTGCCTGTTCGCCTTGCCCTGGGAATCCGGGAGGAACCTATGAAGATATCCACCAAGGGGCTCTATGCTGTGCGCTTCATGGTGTTCTTGGCTCAGAAGGGCAATGGTTCGTCTCCGGTTCCGTTGAAGGAAATCTCCGATTCCACCGGCATTTCCCGCAAATACCTGGAGCAGATAGCCTCCAGCCTGGCAGCGGCGCAGCTGGTCCGTTCTTCCCGTGGCGCCGCCGGCGGTTACCGCCTTGCCCGTGGCCCCATGAACATCACCATCCTCGATGTGCTCACCGTTACCGAAGGCTCGCTTGCCCCGGTAGATTACCTTGACGAGCTTTCCGGGGAATCGGGCCCGGGCGAAAGCCGCTACGAGGTGTTCATATGGCGCGGCCTGCATGACCTTATCAAGGAATACCTGGGCGGCATTTCCCTGCAAGACGTCATCGACCGCTCTTCCCAGCTGGCCATAGACAGCTACTCTATCTAGCGTTCCGATGGCTGCCTTTGGGTGCAAGATGCCCGTGCGCCAACGCTCGGGAAGGTAAGGAAATGAAACAGCAAGCCAGCCATATGCCGGTTATCGGCATCGTTCCCTCGCAGAACCGCTCCGAGAAGATGGTGAGCTTTCCCGAGCGCTATGCGAACGCCATCGTGCATGCCGGCGGTGCGCCGCTCCTGTTGCCGCTTTCCGACAACCCGCATGTTTACGAAACCCTGTTCCCGCTTATCGATGGGTTCGTGCTCACTGGCGGCAACGACATCGATCCCGCCCGGTACGGCGCCATCCGCGACAGCGGCAAGATAACCGATCACACGCCTGAGCGCGAAGAGCTGGAATACCTTATCCTCAGCTACGCCTACCGTTTCGATTTGCCCCTTATGGGCATCTGCCGTGGCATGCAGATGATCAACGTGTGCCTGGGCGGCACCCTTTGGCGCGACTTGGACGACCAGTTCCCCGGCATCGTGCGCGAGGGGATGAACGATGGCCTGAGCAAGTTGCCGAACCTTACCCATTGGCAGCCCAAGCCCTACAGCGATCCCACCCATCTGGTGAAGATCGTCGGCGATTCCATACTCGGCCGTTTGCTGGAAACCGATCAGATCATGGTGAATTCCATGCATCATCAGGGGGTTTGCGACCTTTCAACGCGCGTGCGCGCTGTTGCCTACGCAAGCGATGGGCTGGTGGAGGCCATCGAGGTGCGCGACCGCGGCTTCATGGTGGGCGTGCAGTGGCATCCGGAGTTCTTCGCGGGCGGCCATCGCATGGCGCGGGTGTTCGATGCATTGATAGATGCAGCGCGCCGCGGACGCGATGGCGGCATGGAGCGCGGCAGCGTTGCCATAGAGAGGGGCGTGGTAGACCCCTTGCAGGGCCATTGGCCCGCCATCACCTTCGCCGACTGCATCTAGCGTCCCTCTGTGCATAGGGGTCGGCGAGTGCTCCTGCCTTTGGGCGTACTGCCTGGTTATTCGCGTGTTCTCAGGAACAGGGCCATGCGCTCCTCAAGCTCCGGCAGGGAAATCCCCTGGGCCTGGCTTATGCGCAGGAACAGGAAGCGCGCGTTTTCCTTCAGGTAGAACGACGCCTCGGCGGGGAAGAGGTCTTCGCCGAGCCTGCCCTCGCGGTACAGGTAGTCGATGACGCCTATCAACCCGCTGATGGAGAACTCGATCATCACACGGGAGGTCTCGGTAAGCTCCTCGCCTTCGTTGGGGCACAGGATCGCTTCCCACATCTTCGAGACGAGCGTCTTCACCTTCGGCCCCACGCACTCGTGGCCCGCCTGCTTCATCATCAGGCCGAAGCGCTCTATCCGGTGGGTCAGGCAGATGTCGCGCAGGGTTCGCTCCTCGTTGCTCAGCAGGCCGAACAGGTCG
>CAVDDI010000171.1:0-3002 GCA_963607675.1 bacterium
CCCCTCCCCTACGTTGTGGTCAGTGTCCATTATACGAGGGACGGAAGGCCGCTGCCGAACTCGCGGCACCTTAACATGCGGAAGGGTGGCTGGCCGCTAAAGAACAGCACGGCGGCTACGCAGGCTTGCGCGCCACCAGCACGCGGGGGCGGCCAGCAAGATCGTTCACTGTGCGGATGCGGTCGAATCCTGAACCGGCTGCAAGCTCGGCTGCTTGCGGAAGGTGCCCCTCGTACAACTCCACCGCAAGCACGCCGTTAGGCTTCAAGCAGGCAAGCGCATCGGGAAGGAAGCGACGGAACAGGTCCAGACCGTCTTCCCCGCCATCGAGCGCCAAGCGCGGGTCCCAGTCGCCGACCTCGGCCGGCAGGCTGTCGCACACCGCCGTAGGCACGTAGGGAGGGTTGGAGACCACCAGGTCGAATGTGCCGCGATCTGCATCGGCCACGGCAGCAAGCAGATTGCTCTCAACCACCTGCACTCGCTGCGTCAAACCGAGGTGATCAACGTTCTTCTGCGCCAACGCCAACGCCTCGGGTGCGATGTCGAGCGCAACCACCTGGGCTGCAGGGTATTCGGATGCCAGCGCGCAGGCAATGCACCCCGAACCGGTGCAGAGGTCTATTGCCTTCACGGGCGGAAGGCTGGCATCAACGACTTCCTCCCCTTCCTCGCCCTGCTCCACATGGCTAGCAGTGCGCGGAAGCTCCAGCTCGGCGAAGGCCTCGCTTACCAGCACCTCGGTTTCGGGGCGCGGAATAAGCACGCCGGGAGCGACGAACAGCGTTAAGTAGCGAAACGGCGCCTTGCCGCTGATAAGCTGCAGCGGCTCGCCCTTACCTCGACGGGAAACGAACTCGCGCAGCACAGCACGCTCGTCGTTGGAAAGCGGCTTCTCGAAGTTCACGTATAGCTCGATACGGCTTAATCCCGTTGCTTCCGACATCAGCCATTCGGCCGAAAGGCGCGGGTTGGCATCGCCCTTGCGGTCGAGGTACCCAACGGTCCAATCGAGTGCGGCTTTTATGGTCCAGATATCGTTAGTCATTTCAGCTCATTCTTCAGGAAAGGCGTGACGCAGGTAACGTGCGCACACGGAAGCAAGACCCCAGTTAAAGAAAAGGGCGGCAGCCACACCACAAGGGTTTCGGCCACCGCCCTAAGCAAGGCAGGTTTATACCGCTTCTTCGAGCTTCTGGGCGCGGTCAGCCGCCTGGAGCGCGGTGATCACATCGCCCAGCAAGTCGCCCATCAGCACCCCGTTGTAAGTGGAGTTGAAGCCGATGCGGTGGTCGGTTACGCGGTCTTGCGGCGCGTTGTAGGTACGGATCTTCTCGGCGCGGTCGCCGGAGCCGATCTGGGCCAAGCGCTTGGCGCCTTCTGCTGCCTGCTGCTCGGCAAGCATCTTCTCGTACAAGCGTGCACGCAGCACAGCCATAGCGGCGATCTTGTTCTGCAGCTGGCTCTTCTGGTCCTGAGACTGAACCACCAGGCCAGAAGGCAGATGCGTGATACGCACGGCGGAGTCGGTGGTGTTGACGCACTGACCGCCCGGGCCACCGGCGCGGAACACGTCGATGCGCAGGTCGTTTTCCTTGATGTCGATTTCCACCTCGTCGGCTTCCGGCAGCACCGCAACGGTTGCCGTGGAGGTCTGGATGCGGCCCTGGCTTTCCGTTTTGGGGATGCGCTGCACACGGTGCACACCGCTTTCGAACTTCATGACCGAGAACACCTTGTTGCCCTTGACCTTGAACTGGATTTCCTTGTAGCCGCCGGCTTCAGAAGGCGAAACGTCCATGGTTTCAACCTTCCAGCCCTGATGGTCGCAGAAGCGCTGGTACATCTTGTACAGGTCGCCCGCGAAGATGGCAGCCTCGTCGCCACCGGCGGCGGCGCGGATCTCCACGATGATGTCCTTCTCGTCGGCAGGGTCGGAAGGGATGAGCATGAACTTGATGTCTTCCTCCAGTGCGGGAAGCTCGCCTTCGATGCGGGAGATCTCTTCCTGGCCGAACTCCTTCATGTCGGGGTCGCCCAGAAGCTCCTTGGCTTCCGCCAGGTCGTCCAAATCGCGGATGTACTCGCGAGCCTTCGCAACCAGCGGGCCCTGATCGGCGTAGCTCTTTGCCAGCTTGTTGTACTCGCCCTGGTTGGAAAGCACCGCCGGATCGCCAAGCTTCTGCTCAAGCTCTTCGTAGGCGCTGATGATCTTCTCAAGCTTTTCGCGCATGTTCTTCCTTCTTAAACCTCACGCGCCCGCTTTAGGCAGACGCACCGAACGGGGCGACTGCCCCGGAAAATTCATAGCATCATATCTTAGCATGTTGAGCAGAGGATGGCAGCTGGCTCGCAGGCGCCGGTACGCACGCATCGCCCCGCACAGGAACAACCATCTGGAAGCACCTGTGCATACCAAGCGCAAGCAAAGCTATTGGGCGGCAAGGAACGCTGCAGCGGATTCGGCCGCCAGAGCGCCGTCGGCCACAGCGGTTACCACTTGGCGCAAGGGCGTGGTGCGCACGTCGCCGGCAGCGAAGATGCCTGGCAGCGAGGTTGCCCCACCCTGCTGGGCCATGATATAGCCATTCGCGTCAAGCTCAACCACGCCATCAAGCCAAGCCGTTTCCGGGCGCGTGCCGATGGCCACGAACAAGCCCTCTACCGGCAAGTTCGACTGCTCATGTGAGCGGGTGTTTTCCAGCACAACACCGGAAAGGCGGCCTTCGGCTTGGGCGACGCTGGCAACAACGGTATCCCAATGCAAGGTCAGGTTGGGCAGTTGAGTAAGCTGCTGAGCGTACCAAGGGTTCGCGCGCAGTTCGTTGCGCCGATGGATTAGGTGCACTTCGCTGGCGACACGCGAAAGGTACACGGCATCGGCGCAAGCGCTGTCACCCCCGCCGACAACTGCAACGGCTCTGCCACGGAAGAAGTTGCCGTCACACGTGGCGCAATAGGAAACACCCTTGCCCACCAAGGCTTCCGCGCCTTCCACCGGC
>CAVDDI010000172.1:0-2956 GCA_963607675.1 bacterium
TCCATAAGGGCCTGCACGGTGGCGGTCTTCGGGTTCACCACGAACGGCGGGCGCTTCGCCGTGATCTCCACCGACGCGCCCACACCTTCGGCAAGCTCGCGGAACACCTGCTCCAACACGTCACCGGTGATGGCGGCAGGGAACCGGATGTCATCGGTTGCCACGTAGCGCCCCTGCACCTTGCGCATGATGCCGATAACGCTGGTAAGGTCTTGGAAGTCGTCATCCCGACAGGCAACCCCGGCAAACGATCCGTCGGTGGATTCCGCCATGTTGGCGACGAAATCGAACCATGCCTCTTCCTCTGGCGAGCAAACACCCGCGCCGATAAGGTAACGGCACAGCACGCCGATGGCGTTCACCGTGCCCTCCGGCAGCGAGGCATGGCCGGCAATGCCCGTTGCCGTGACCAGCGTTCCCTGCCCCTTCGGCTCCAGCGCAATGCGCTCGGCCGCGGGGAGCTTTTCCATCGGCACCGCAACCACGGCCCGAGCCACACCGGGAACCGCATTGGGGGTGGTGCCTGCCTCGAACGAGGAAACCGCCCCATCTATCACCGAAGAGGTGAACTTAGCTCCGAACTGGCCTTTCTCGCCGTAGCACAACGGGAAATCAGCATCGGGGGTGAACAGGAAATCAGGGGCAGCATGCTTTTCCAGGTAACGGGGAACATCGCCCATGCCCGTTTCTTCGTTGCACCCGAAGATGAAGCGCACGCTATGGCGCAGGCTTGCACCGCGATCCATCCAGAACTTAAGGCCGTACAGGGCCGTGAGCAGCGGTGCCTTGTCGTCGGAGGTTCCGCGCCCAACAAGGACGCAATCCTTGCGCGTAAGGTCGAAGGGCTCGAAATCCCACCCTTCACCCGCCGGAACCACATCAACATGGCCGATAACACCCAGCTGTTGGCCGCTTTCACCCGGCAAGTCGGCGAAGCCGGCATAGCCGTCGCAGTCGCCCGTCTGCAAGCCCATGCGCCGGGCAATGGCAAGCGCGGCATCCAACGCCGCACGAGGGCCGGAGCCGAACGGGGCACCGGGAGCAGCATGGCCCTTGTCCTCGGAGCTGTCGATCTTTATGAGCGCCCGGGCATCGGTCAAGAAGGCATCCCAGTTCGCCTCGATGAATGCGTCGATTTCTTCGCTTGCAGCTTGCATGGGCGCCGCCTTCCCTTTGTTCTTGCGGCCACCGGGACCGCGCTTCGTTTTCGAAAGGAAGCGTACCACGCCCCATCAGCCACCGCGTGCTCGTTTACGCGCACGTCACGTGCGGCAGGACAGCACAGCCTCACGCCAAACGCCGCGCCAGCAGGAAAGCCCCAAGCGCACAGCGTCGTCCAAATGCACAGCCGGCCAAGGCAAGCCGAGGCAACGGCGAACCCCTAGAACCGGAAGTCGTTGCCCGTGCCCGCCAAGATCTCCTGCACATGGGCGCTGGCCACCCGGCGCGTATGCTCGTTGGGAATCTTCTGCAACTCGCGCTGCACCATGGCCAAGCCCTTTTCCTTGGTGGCCGGCGTGGCGTAATCTGCCAGGTATTCCGTCAAGGTCATCAGGGCGTTGGGGTGGCAGTAGTTCAAGATCTGCCCGTTCTTGCAGAACTCCATGAACCTATCGCCCGTGCGGCCGGCGCGGTAGCATGCCGTGCAGAAGCTGGGGATATGATCGTTGTCCATCAGCCAACTTATAACCTCGTCGAGTGTGCGCTGGTCGGAGACGTCGAACTGCTCGGTGTCGTGCGGACGCAGCTCTTCCACGTAGCCACCCACCGAAGTACGCGACCCGCCCGAGATCTGACTCACGCCGTACTGCAGCGCATGGGCACGCACCGCTTCCCCCTCGCGCGTGGAGATGATCATCCCCGTGTAGGGAACAGCGATGCGGATAAGGGCGATTATCTTCTCGAACACTGCATCGGGGATGCCGTTGTCGAACACATCCGGGTCGATGTCCACCGCAGGCTTCACACGCGGGACGCTGATGGTGTGCGGTCCCACGCCGTGCACGGCCTCCAGATGCTCGGCGTGCATGATAAGGCCCGCGAATTCGTAGCGATAGCCTTGCAAGCCGAAGAGCACGCCCAGCCCCACATCGTCGATACCGCCCTCCATGGCGCGGTCCATAGCCTCGGTATGCCAGTTGTAATCGCGCTTGGGGCCGGTGGGGTGAAGCTCTTGGTAGCCCTTCTTGTTGTATGTTTCCTGGAACAGGATGTAGGTGCCTATCTCGGCCTGCTTCAGCATGCGGTACTCGTCTACCGTGGTGGCCGCGATATTCACGTTCACGCGGCGGATGGCCCCGTTCCTGTGCTTGATGGAGTAGATGGTCTCCATGCTCTCCAGGATGTACTCGATGGGGTTGCGTTTGGGGTCTTCGCCGGCTTCGATGGCAAGGCGCTTGTGGCCCATGTCTTGAAGGGCAATAACCTCAGCGCGGATTTCCTCCTGCGAAAGCTTCTTGCGCGGGATGGTGCGGTTTTTGGCGTGGTATGGGCAGTACAGGCACCCGTTCACGCAATAATTGGAAAGATACAGGGGCGCGAACAGCACGATGCGGTTGCCGTAATAGGCCAGCTTGATCTGACGCGCCAATTCGCGGATTTCCCGGTTGATCTGCGGATCTTCGCATGCCAACAGCACCGAGGCCTCGCAATGCGTGATAACCGCGCAATGATCCCTCGAGGGGTGCAGGTTGGCGCGCGCCTTCTGAAGGATGCCCCGGCACAGCTCCAGGTCGTCCTTATGGGCATCGGCATAAGCCAACGTTTCCAGTATCTCGGCATCGTTGATGAACTCGTCGGCGCAAAGCGATTTCGGGTCGTATCGGTAATCCGTCATGGGCTCTTCTTCCAAAAATGTCCTCTGCAAAGAAGGTACCGCTAAATCCGACCAGCTGCCCGAAAGAATCCCTGCCCGCCCGCAAACGGCAGCGTCCCCTTCGGCAAATCGAAACAATAC
>CAVDDI010000173.1:0-2924 GCA_963607675.1 bacterium
TTCGAGAAGACCTCTACACGCACCCGCTGCTCGTTCGAGATAGCCGGGCATGACCTCGGCATGGGCGTCACCTACCTCGATCCCGCTGGCTCGCAGATGGGCAACAAGGAGTCCATCGAAGACACCGCCCGCGTCCTGGGCAGCATGTTCGATGGCATCGAGTACCGCGGTTTCGGCCAGGATATCGTTGAGACCTTGGCGGAGTACGCTGGGGTACCGGTATGGAACGGCCTTACCACCGAAGCGCATCCCACTCAGTTCATCGCCGATGCCCTCACCATCCGCGAGAACTTCGGTAAGCTTTCCGGCCTCACTGTCGTGTTCATGGGCGATGCTAAGAACAACGTGGCCAATTCCCTTATGGTGGGCTGTGCGAAGATGGGCATGAACTACGTTGCCTGTTGCCCCGAAGCCGATGCCCCAGATCCTGAGCTCGTGAAGAAAGCGCAGGAAATCGCCGCAGAGAACGGATCCACCGTTTCGGTTACGAGCGATGTCGAGGCGGGAACCAAGGGAGCCGATGTCATCTACACCGACATCTGGGTTTCGATGGGTGAGCCTGCAAGCCTTTGGGAGCAGCGCATCAAAGAGCTTTCCCCGTACCAGGTAAATGCCAAGATCATGGCGAATGCGGCAGAGGGAGCCATCTTCATGCATTGCCTTCCCGCTTTCCATGATACGAAGACCACGGTTGCCCAAGAGATAGAGCAGAAATTCGGCCTTACCGAGATGGAGGTCACCGACGAGGTGTTCGAGGGCAGCGCATCGCGGGTGTTCCAAGAAGCAGAGAACCGCATGCACTCCATCAAGGCAGTTGTGTTGGCCACGCTTCGTTAGGAGGGTATGGTCTTGAAGAACGTTGGGTATTACAACGGCGAGGTTGGGCTTCTGGAAGATCTGAAGGTCCCCTTCCTCGATCGCGTGAGCTTTTACGGCGACGGCGTCTATGACGCCACTATGGCGCTCGATGGGGTAGTGGTGTTCTCGGAGGACCATCTGAACAGGTTCTTCAACAGCTGCAAGAACATGGAGATCGATCCTGGCATCTCCAAGGAAGCGCTGCTTGATCTGCTTACCATCTTGGTGGCGAAATGCGATGGCGACTACCAGTTCGTCTATTGGCAGGTTACCCGCGGCACCGCTCCGCGAAACCATGCCTTCCCAGATGGGAAGGCGAACCTGTGGGTAATGATCGTTCCCGAGGAAAAGGATCTAAGGCCCGCCGATGTTCAGCTCATCACGGTAGATGACACGCGCTTCTTCCATTGCAATACGAAGACCTTGAACCTCTTGCCGAACGTTTTGGCTGCTCAGCGTGCCAAGGAAGCGGGTTGCTACGAGTCGGTGTTCATCCGCGATGGGTATGTTACCGAATGCGCCCATAGCAATGTCCATATATTGAAGGATGGCGCGTTCATTACCCATCCTGCCGACAACCTCATCTTGCCGGGCATCGCCCGAAAGCACCTGATCTCTGCTTGCGGCCGTTTGGGCGTGCCCGTCGAGCAGCGTCCCTTCTCCAAGCAAGAGCTTATGGACGCGGACGAGGTCATTGTCTCTTCGTCTTCTACTCCAGGGGTGGCGGTCTTTGCGATAGACGGCAAACCGGTAGGTGGCAAGGCACGTGCGCTGTTCGAGGAAATCCGCGGTTCCGCCGCCGACGAGTTCGAGCAGTACGTTCGTGACCGCTTGGCCTAAGGCTGCGTTCGCGGGATTGCCTCTATAGCTGCATCGCCTCGCTTATGCATGAATCTATGATGCTACAATGATCTGCACTGCCAAAAGGTGGTGCAGATCTTATTTTGTCGCGCAGTTTGCTGCGCTTGGTTTACGAAGGATGAAGTGATTGCCCCATGACCATTCGCGAATCGCTCGAGTCGGTTTTGTTCCAGGCTTTGAAGGCCGCTGTCGAGTCGGGCGAGCTGCCCCTCGATGAGGCTCCTCAGCCTTCTCTTGAGCGTCCCCGCGAGGAGGGCCACGGCGACTGGGCTTGCACTATTGCCATGCGTTTGGCGAAGGCGGCGCACATGAACCCGCGCGCTATCGCCCAGATCATCGTCGACCACCTCCCTGAAAACGACCTCGTGGAATCTTTCGAGATCGCAGGCCCGGGCTTCATCAACTTGACCCTTACCGATTCCTCGTTCCAGGCTGTGGTGGCCGAGGCTCGCAGCAAGGGAGTCGAGTTCGGAAAGTCCCAGCTCCCCAATCCATGCAAGGTGAACCTCGAGTATGTTTCGGCGAACCCCACTGGGCCAATGCACGTCGGGCATGGCCGATGGGCTGCGCTCGGTGACGCCACCGCCCGCGTCCTTCGCCATGCTGGGTACTCCGTTGATGAGGAGTTCTACATCAACGACCAGGGCAATCAGATGAATGTGTTCGGTAATTCCGTCGTTGTTCGCTATCAGCAGCTTCTGGGCGTTGAGGTTGAGATGCCCGAGGCATGCTACGGCGGCGCCTATGTGAAGGATATTGCCCAGGCCATCATCGACCAAGATGGCGATAAATGGCTTTCTGCCGACGAGCAAGATCGCTTGGTTGAGTTCCGCGAGCGCGGATACGCCATGATGCTCGATACCGTGAAGGCTACTTTGGCTGAATTCGGCAACAGCTTCGATACCTGGTTCAGCGAGCGTTCGCTGTTCGTTGCTGGCGAGGACGGCAGCACCAAGCAGCAGCGCGCATTCGAGGTTATGCAGGAAAAGGGATTGCTCTACGAAGAAGACGGGGCAACGTTCTTCCGTTCCACCGATTTCGGCGACGATAAAGACCGTGTGCTGGTGAAGGCCAACGGCGACCTTACCTATTTCATGAGCGACGTTGCCTATCATTACGACAAGATGCAGCGTGGCTACGACCATTTGATCGACATCTGGGGAGCCGACCACCATGGCTATATCCAGCGCTGCATGGCCATGATG
>CAVDDI010000174.1:0-1618 GCA_963607675.1 bacterium
CTTCGTGGGTTTACCCCGTTTCCGCATGCTCAATGGCTTCCATTGCGTTAATTGATGCGGGCAATCTTGCGGAAGTGGAGTACCCTAATCAAGTTGTGCCTTGGCTTGCCTTGCGTGGGGGCGGGCCGCTTTATCCTGAAGGCGAGGCCCACGTTATTCGAAAGCTGGTTTTTATGTCTCAGCGCAAGGGCGGAATGCCCCAGGTAAATGACGTAAACGGATTGTCCTTCCCTCATCTTGTGGCGGCGGTTATCACTGCGGTCATCGGCGGTGGCGTGTTCACCATGGCCGGCGATATGGCTGCAGCCGGCGCCAACACCGGCGGTGTGCTTATCGGCTGGGTGGTTTCCGGTTTGGGCGTGTTCTGCCTCATGATGTGCTTCTTCGCCCTTTCCCGCTATAAACCCGAGCTGGTGGGCGGCATCTACAGCTATGCACGTGCCGGGTTCGGCAAGTACATGGGCTTCCTTTCCGCCTACGGCTACTGGATCAGCGCGCTCATGGCAAACGTCTCCTACACCACCTTGCTGTTTGCCAGCTTGGCGTTCTTCTTCCCGGTGTTCGGCGAGGGCAATAACATCGCCTCTGTGGTGGGCGCCTCCATCATCGTGTGGGTATGCTGGTTCTTGGTGAGCCGCGGCGTGAAGGAAGCGGCGAGCATCAACATCCTTACCACCATTGCGAAGATAATCCCCCTGTTCGTGGCCATCGTGGCCATCATCTTCTCGCTGCACTTCGACCCGGCCATCTTCATGGACAACTTCTGGGGCGAGCCCGACGGCCCCTCGCTGTTCGATCAGGTTGTCGGCATGGTTGGCGTGAGCGTTTGGATCTTCTTGGGCATCGAGGGCGCAGTGGTCATCTCGGGCCGTGCGCGCTTCAGCAAGGACGTCGGCCGTGCCACCGTCACGGCGTTCGTCGGCATCTTGGCTATCTACCTGCTGGTATCCATCCTTTCCATGGGTGTTATGCCGCGTGCTGAGTTGGCAGAGCTTTCCAACCCCTCTATGGCCGGTGTGCTTGAGGCGGTTGTGGGACCGTGGGGTGCAGCATTGGTGAACCTGGGCGTTGCCCTTTCCCTTCTGGGCGCCATGCTGGGTTATACCATCATCTCGTCCGAGTGCCCGCATGAGGCGGCGTGCCAGGGCGTGTTCCCGAAGGAATTCGCCTTGAAGAACAAGCACGGTGCCCCTATCGTCACGCTCACCGTTACGTGCGCCATCATCCAGCTGTTCCTTATCCTGGTGGTCGTTTCCGAGCAGACCTACCAGTTCTTCTACAGCGTTTCCGTTTCCATGATCTTGGTGCCGTACTTCTTCAGCACGCTGTTCATGCTGGTGTGCGTGTTCAAGAGGGATGGGTTCGAGAAGGTGACCGGCGGGAAGCTGACGTTCTATCGCGTTATCGCCGTGGTTGGCTTCTTCTACAGCGTGTTCCTCATCTACGCTGGGGGCCTTACCGGCATGATGATCACTACCATCCTCTACGCTCCAGGTATCCTCCTGTACTTGCTGGGCGAAAAAGAGCGTGGCGAGGCGCTTTTGGGCAAGCCTATCGAGCAGGTGGTTACCGCAGCTATCGTCATCCTTTTCGTGGTGAGCGTCTTCTGCATTGCCAC
>CAVDDI010000174.1:1857-2923 GCA_963607675.1 bacterium
GCCTTTACAGGTCGCGCGGGATATCAGCCAGTTCGGCTTCGGTGAACACCGGGCCGTCTAGGCAGATGTACTTGCCGCCTATGTTGCAGCGGCCGCATTTGCCCACGCCGCACTTCATGCGCGCCTCAAGTGTGGTGATGATGTTCTCGGGGCGATACCCTATTTTCGTAAGCGATTCGCGGCAGGTGCGGAACAGGCTGGGGCCGCCGCAGAGCGTGACGGCCGAGTTCTCGGTGGAAAGCCCCTCTTCGGCCACCACTTGCTCCAGGTACGGTGCGGTATAGGAAACGGGGCCGGTCCAGCTCTCGTTTCCGTGGTACAGGCTCACATGCACGTGCGTGTCGGGGTAGCTGGGCCAAACCTCGAACAGCTCTTCCTTGAAAACCAGGTCGTCATAGGTGGATGCGCTGTACACCAGGTCGATGCGGCCGTAGTCCTCGCGGTGGCGCAGGCAGTATTCCAGGAAGGCGCGCACCGGTGCCATGCCGATGCCGCCGGCTATGAAAAGCATGTTGCGCCCCTTGCAGCTTTCGTAGGGGAAGCTGTTGCCGTAGGGTCCGCGCAGGCCAACGGAATCGCCCACGCGCAGCTTGTGCATCTGCTCGGTTACCACGCCCACTTTCTTCACGGCCATTTCGACGTAGTCGTCTCCGCGCGAGGTTATGCAGAACATGCACTCGCCGAACGGTGGTACCGAGAACATGCCCAACTGCCCCGGCTCGCTTTTAAAGGGGGAATTGCCCTCGGGTGTCTTGAGCGTGAACAGCTTCACGTCGTGCGTGAGTTCCTTGATGCCAGTGACGGCAACGACCTTCGGTACAAGGGAAGGCCCTTCGCAGATGCCGGCACACCCATGTTCAACGATGATGTCAGGCATGGCTTGCCCCTTCCTCTTCCCAGGTGCTCACCCGTTCGATGATGGCTGTGATGTCCATGGTCGCCGGGCAGTCTACCAGGCAACGGCCGCATCCCACGCACAACGGCTCGCCGTAGCGCTCCTCGAAGAAGCAGAGCTTGTGCATGAAGCGCTGGCGCACGCGGTTGCGCTTCTGCTCGCGCGGGTTGT
>CAVDDI010000175.1:0-2890 GCA_963607675.1 bacterium
GTGCAGCAGTTTCTTGATTGAGGGGGTTTTCCCATGGCCTACAGCGAATCACGTCTGAGCGCGCTTCGCGCCAAGATGGCCGAAGCCGATCTGGATGTCCTTTACGTGCGTGAGCTTTCGAACGTGGCTTGGCTTACTGGATTCGAGGGCGTCTTCGACGGTGAGGCCGCCCATGCGGTGGTGCTCACAGCGTCAACCTGTACCTTGCATACGGATTCCCGTTACCTCGATGCGCTTGAAGAGCGCGCCCAGGGAACCGGCGTGCTCGTCGACGGATCCCGTATAAGCCATGCGGCTTTCCTTGAAAGCGCGCTCGATAGGTTGTTGCCCCAGGTTGGAGGCGCGGCACTTAGGGTGGGAATAGAAGATTCCCTTACCTTGGCGGAGTTCCGCCTTCTTCAGCGCGCCTTGTCAGAGGGCCCGGAGGCCTCGATCGTGGAGCTGAGCGGTTTCGTCGAGAAGCTGCGCCAGGTGAAAGACGCTTCCGAGGTCGATGCAATGCGCAAGGCCCAAGCCGTCACCGATGCCGCGTTCCTGCGCATCGTCGAGGCAATGCACGAGGGGATGACCGAGCGCGAAGTTCAGCTCATGCTTGATAATTTCCTGTTCGAGGAAGGCGCCGAGGGCTTGGCGTTCAGCACCATCGTCGCAACGGGAGCGCATGCTGCATCTCCCCATGCCATCCCGGGCGATACCAAGCTCTCTGCCGGCGACGCAGTGGTCATGGACTTCGGCGCGCGCTTCGGCGGTTACTGCTCGGACATGACGCGCACCGTTTTCGTCGGGCAGCCATCCGAGGAGCTTCGTCGGGCCTTTGCGGTCCTGCGCGCTGCCAACGAGGAATGCGAGGCCTTAATTCGCGCCGGAGTTTCCGCTGCCGCGGTTCATGCGCATGCCGAAAAGGTGTTGGCCGATGGCGGGTTCGAGGGAGCCATGGGACATTCTCTCGGCCATAGTGTCGGTATCGACATCCACGAGTCGCCCAACCTTTCGCCTCGAAACGAGGATCTGCTCGATTCAGGCAACGTGGTAACCGTCGAGCCGGGCATCTACCTGCCGGGGAAGTTCGGCATGCGCCTTGAGGATTTCGGCGTTGTGAGGGATGGGGGATACGAGGTGCTGACGCAAAGCACCCATGAAATGGTCTTCGTTGGATAGCCGATCGGGTATACTGATCTAGTTTACTTGCAGCATTCAAGTTCAAAAGGAGCACAAAGTGGCAATCTCTACCGCCGATTTCCGTAACGGCATGTGCATCGAGTACAACAACAAGCTCTGCACCATCGTCGAGTTCCAGCATGTTAAGCCGGGCAAGGGCGGTGCCTTCGTACGCACCAAGCTCCGCGACATCAAGACCGGTCGCGTTGTTGACTACACCTTCAATTCCGGCACCAAGTTCGAGGCTGTGCGTCTGGAAACCAAGAAGATGCAGTTCCTCTACAGCGATGGCGCCGACTTCAACTTCATGGATTCCAATACTTACGAGCAGCTCGCCATCCCTGCAGAAACGGTTGGCTCCGCAGCTAACTGGCTCAAGGAAAACGACGAGGCCACGTTGATGTACGCCGGCGACGAGCTCATCAGCATCGAGCCTCCTATGTTCGTCGAGCTCGAGGTCACCGAGACCGAGCCTGGCTTCAAGGGCGATACGGCCACCAACACCACCAAGCCCGCCACCCTTGAAACCGGCGTCACCATCCAGGTGCCCACGTTCGTCGAGATCGGTGATGTGCTTCAGATCGACTCCCGCGACGGCCGCTTCGTGAAGCGCGTCTAGCCTGTGCGACTTGACTGTATTTTCTTTCGGCTGCGGGGCGCTTCGGCGCCCCGTGCTCTATACTAGACACTCGTTTCCATAGCTGCACTTCAAAGAAGCGCGGACTGCTGATAAGAGGAGGTGCGAAACACTTGGGAAAGCTACAGATCATGGATACCACCGTTCGTGACGGCCAGCAGAGCCTTTGGGCCACTCGCATGCCGATCGGTGATATGCTCCCGATCTTGCCTAAGATGGATCGCGTAGGTTATTGGGCTATCGAGGCTTGGGGCGGTGCCACGTTCGACACCTGCCTGCGCTTCTTGGACGAGAATCCATGGGATCGTCTACGTTCCATCAAGGCGAAGACGCCCAACACGCGTCTCTCCATGCTTACCCGCGGCCAGAACCTGGTTGGCTACAAGCACTACTCCAAAGAGGTTGTCTCCCGCTTCATCGCCGCCTCCCATCGCAACGGCATCGATGTGTTCCGCGTTTTCGACGCGCTCAACGACATCCGCAACGTCGTCGACAGCGCCGAGGCCATCAAGGAATGCGGTGGTCATTTCGAGGGCGCCATCTCCTACACCATGTCCCCTGTGCACACGCTTGACAGCTTCCTGGAATATGGCCAGCAGCTGAAGGACCTGGGCGCCGACTCCATCGCCATCAAGGACATGGCCGGCATGCTCACCCCTTATCGCACCGAGCGCATGGTGAAGGCCTTCAACGCCGAGATCGGCCTGCCTGTTCACGTGCATTGCCACTACGTGGGCGGCATGGCACCTGCCAACTACCTGAAGGCCGCCGAAGCCGGTGCCGCCATCGTCGACACGGCCAGCGCCCCGCTTGCCTTCGGCAACTCCCAGCCCGCTGTCGAGATGCTGGTTGCCGCTCTTCAGGAAAGCCGCTATGACACCGGCCTCGATCTTGGCTTGCTGTTCGAGATCTCGGAATACTGGGAAGAGGTTCGCAGGCGCGGACATTACAAGCGCGGCGTTTCCTCCCTTACCCATATGAAGGTCTACTCGCACCAGGTGCCCGGCGGCATGATGTCCAACCTGGTTTCCCAGCTCGAGATCCAGAACGCGCTCGATCGCCTCGATGACGTCATGGAAGAGATCCCCCGTGTTC
>CAVDDI010000176.1:0-2813 GCA_963607675.1 bacterium
CTGCTCCTGGGCAGCTTCACCCTGCTGCTCGTCGCCTTCGGCCCATGCGCTTACGGGCACCAGGCCCACTACCAGCACGAGCGCGAAAAAGGCCGCCAGCAGCCGCTTGGGCAACGGCAGTTTTGCTTCAGCACCGTTCATCTACATACCTTCTTTGCGCAGTTCACCGATTCTTTATCAGATCAGTCTACCATTTGCCGCATCGAGTTAAAAAAAAATCAAGTCACACACAATTCATCCTGAACTGCGCTTTTCCGGCAACATCCCCCGCTCCCAACGTGCCAGTGGATGCCAGTGCCAGCAGGAATGCCGGGGGGCGCGCCAGTGCAAGTAGGGACAGTCCCTAGTGGCACAGCGATGGCTGCCAACTCCCAGCGTGCCAGTGGGACTGCCCGTGCCGGTTCCGCTTCTGGCTCACGCCTGCGCCCCACAACTGCAGTAGCAACGCAAAAAAGCCCCGTTCCCAACCACAGAACGAGGCTTTCCACTCCCTAGATGCAACGGGCGGCCAAAAGGCCGCCCCTACATCAATGGTGGCCACGCTCCCCAGCATAGCCACCTGCTTGGCAGGCTCCGATCCCCATTGGAACCCTGCCGCCATTCCCTGCATGCCCCCCAGCATGATGTGGGAATGGATGTTGCGTTCTTGCCTCCCCAGGTAAGAGCCGCAACTGGAATGACTTCATTATGCTCTCCGCGAAGCAGGTTTCCTTATAAACCTAAATTGATTCGCGTTGATCTTATTGCGTTCATTAATCTGAAAGCCTGTGAACGCGTTTAAGCATAATAACCGGTAAGGAATTGTGGCAAAATCCAGCTTTGCCATTATGTTTTGCAATAAGGATACTGCATTCGCCTATAAGCGAGCTTCGTTGCCCTACTTGATGCCTTCGGCGGCAGGCAGATCGCCATCACCCGGATGCTTAGCCAGCACGAACACAGTGGACATGATGAATGCAAACCCAACTATGTCTATCCACGCAAACGAAGTGCCCAGCCACAGCACCGCAAACAACGTGGCCGAAACCGTTTCAATACTGGAGATAAGCCCGGCCTTCGCTGCGCCGATGTCCTTCACCGCCTGGAAGAACAGCGAGAACCCTACGATGGTGCCGAAGAAAACCAGCCCAACGAACAAGACAAGGTAGCCCGTTAGGTCAAAGCCGGTATCGTAATTCCACGACTGCACCACCAATGAAAGGAATACGCCGCCGATCAACAAGCCGCCCGCAACAACCGGCACGCTTCCGAAGTGCAACATGAGCTTTCGGGGCAGAAGCATGTAGCCCGCGTATGCCACAGCGGAAACCAAGCCCCAGAACAGGCCCGCAGGCGAAAGCACCATAGTGGCCGGGTTGCCGTGCGTTGCAAGCAGATACGTTCCCGTTACCACCAATACCATGGCGGCAATCTCGCGCAATGTAGGGGCCCTTCGCGTACGGGCGCATAGATAGAACACCACCAGAACCGGGCCGATGTACTCGATAACCGTTGCAGTGCCGGCGTTGGAGTTCTGAATGGTAAGCAAGTAGGTAAGCTGGCACGCCATCAAGCCGAACAGGGCAACCACCACCAACTGCACCACCGTTTTGGGGCGTTTCCACAAAGCAAGGAACGGCGCGCGGCAAACAACCAGGGAGAACACGCACAGAACCAACCCGGCAAACAGCATGCGAACCGAGGAAAGCCACAACGGGTCGACATCATAGCGCGCGAAGAGGTACTGGGCGCATGCGCCGGAGAAGCCCCAGCTTATACCTCCGATAAGGGCGAACAGGACGCCTCGTATGTTCTTGTTGGCAAACACCGGTTCACGGTACCACCTGTAGGCTCTTTTGAGCCACCCCGAAGCAAGCGCGCCCACCAAGGCTCTACAACAAACATTGTGAGCCGCGCCTGCGCATTCAAGGGGCTTCGCGAATCCCAAGGGTGGCCAAGATAAGCAGTCGTAGGGAAGAGCCGTGGGAATTCAGGGGCAGCTGGAGGGGAAGAGCCTTTCGAGCCGGGGGCGGTTGAAAGGCAGGGCCATGGGAATCCGAGGGCCGAGGGAAGAGCCTTTCGAGCCGGGCGACTGGAAGGGGGAGCTGCGCGGTGGGCGGAGGCCTTGATCCCGCGCGCAATGCCATAACTGAAGGCATGCGCTTAAGTAGCCCCCGATCCCATCAAGTTGCCAGCTCAACCCGCAAATTTGCCGCTTATCCTGAACGTGTTCATTTTTATTGAACACGTTCTTTCTACATTTCTGCCCGATTTGTAGATAAGCAAGCACCGATTTCAGACAAATCTACCTGCATGTCAGAAATAAATGGGTTGCTTATTGATTGCATCAGAAAATGAAAACAACGTATTTGATTCGCCAATAACACGTTCATAACATGTTCACGCTTTTTTGACCCACAGATGATACATTTTTGTTACATAGTTCAAATTAATTAAACGCATTCATAGGTATTCGGTAGGCAATTACCCATGCATTATGAACGTGTTTTTTTCAGCGGTTCAGCCGATAATAGCTATCGAAAACCGCGGCACCCACCGAAGGGCAAAGCGGTTTCCATCCCCTTATTCGCGAAATGGGCATATCGCGAAAGCCCCCCAACGAGAAGCCCCTCCGGCATCTCTTCCCCGAATAAGTAGATGGAAGAAGAAGGGAAGTTCCGCGGCAAGAGGCGCGGAACAAGACAAGGAGAGGGGTTTGAATGGCTCTCAAACGTGAATACGGCGGCATCCAGCCGTGCATTCGCTTGGGCATGTTCCGCATTCGCATTCCGTTCATTCACTTCAAGATCTCTGGTCCTGAAGTGATCACCGGC
>CAVDDI010000177.1:0-2807 GCA_963607675.1 bacterium
CCCATGTGCTCTATCGCGACCTCGGTCGCGCTGCCCGCGGCGCGCATGCCTTCATGATGGTCTTTGGCAACGTGGGCTTTCTGGGCTTCGCGGTGCTCGCGGCCGTGTTCAACCAGGATGCGGTGCTCTATGCCGCCATCTTCAACATCGTCTTCAACTTGATGGTGTTCTCGTTGGGAGTGTTCTTCGTGGCCGGCGACGATTCCGAAACCAAGCGCCGTCGCAGCTTGAAGATGCAGCTGAAGGCCATTTGGGCCATGCTTACCAAGCCGGTGATGCTGGCTTCCTATCTGGCCATGGCTCTGGCTCTTCTGCATATCACCGACAGTGGTCCCATCGGGCAAACCTGCGACATCTTGGGAGGAATGACGGTTCCCGCCGCCATGCTGATCATCGGTTCATCTTTGGCCAAGATGCCCGTGCGCGAGATGCTCTTCGACGGCTGGGCCTACATCACCACCATCATCCGCTTGGTTTTGGTGCCGGTTGCGATGTATGCGCTTTTCGGCATGTTCGTCAGCGACCCGTACCTGCTTGCCATCTTGGTGTTGCTCTCGGGTATGCCTGCGGCCTCCAACGGAACCATGATGTGCTTGGCCTACGGCGGCGATTCCCTCACGATGTCGCGTGGTACCTTCCTAAGCACCGTGCTGTCGCTCGTTACGCTGCCTGCCATCGCCTTGGTTGTGGTTTAGCGCCGACGTGTTGCGATCGACCGCTTCGGGCTGCTTTGCCGGGCCTTGGCTCAAAGCAGCGGCTAGATGAAATCCGGGCAAGGGGCCGGCAATACTAGGTACTACCAGCCTCGTAAGCGCAAGGCTTCTTGCATTGCGCTGGCCTCAGGCCCGTTAGCACCCGGTTTTTGCGCTTTGCTCCCTACTCCAGGTAAGCTCCCGTTTGGCGGTTCCATAGGTGCGCGTACTCGCCGTCCTCTTCGATGAGCTGGGCATGCGGCCCGTTTTCGACAATTTTGCCGTTGTGCAGCACCACGATGCGATCGAGCGAGGCCACCGTGCTCAGGCGATGCGCCACTACGATGCTCGTGCGTCCTTGCATCAGCTTGCCCAGCGCGTCCTGCACCAGTTTCTCGCTCTCGGAGTCAAGAGCGCTCGTCGCCTCGTCCAAAACGAGGACGGGGCAGTCGGCCAGCATGGCGCGCGCGATGGCAATGCGCTGGCGCTGCCCGCCGGAAAGCTTCACGCCGCGCTCGCCGGTGATGGTCTGGAACCCTTGGGGCAGGCGCTCGATGAATTCCAGCGCGTTGGCCATGCGCGCCGCCTTGCGAATCTCGGCTTCGGTGGCGTCGGGGCGCCCGTAGGCGATGTTCTCGGCGATGCTGCGGTGGAACAGCAGCGCCTCCTGCGGCACGTAGGCAATTTGGCGACGCAGGCTTTGCTGAGTGGTGTCGGCGATGTTTTGCCCATCCACCAGAATCTGGCCATCTTGAATATCCGACAAACGAAGAAGAAGCTTGGTCAAGGTGGTTTTGCCCGCGCCGCTCATGCCCACCAAGCCAATGCGCTCCCCAGGCGCGATGCTCAAATTGAAGCAATCGAAGACCTGCGTTTTGGTGTCGCCGTCGGTGTAGTAAAAGCCGATGTCCTTGAACTCGATGCGCCCCTCGCCCACTTTCAGGGGCGGCGCATCGGGCTTGTCGGCCACCAGACGCGGTTCGTCGAGCACGCGCGTCATGCCCGACGCGTCGCCGAAGGCGCGATTGAAGCGCTGCAGGCCGTTGTTGATGAAGTTGAACTGGTTGGTGATGGTGTAGGTGTAGGTGAACATAAGCACCAGCGTGCCCGGCGTGATGCCGAACCATGCGTTGCCGCCGGCGATGAACACGGCCACCACGCTCATGATCACTACGGTGATGCAGGCGGTGATGATGCCGCGTGTAAGCGATGCCCACATGCGTTTGGAGTCGCGCAGCACCACTTCCTTGTTTGCAGCGTCGAAAAGCCCGCGTTCGTAATCTTCGCGCCCGTAGGTCTTCACCGCGAGGATGTTGGCCACGGAATCGGAAAGCTCGCCCGACAAGTTGTTCTGCGCGCCGGCGGCCTGTTCATTAAGCGAAAGGATGCGCTTGTACATGTAGTAGGAAACGCTGGCGTAGATGATCAGCAGAACCATCAGGATGCCCACGTACAAAGGCACGCGCGGGGCCAGGATGCCGCAGGTGAAGATGATCGAGCAGAGCACCGGCATGAAGGGGAAGTTGATGGTTTCGATCAGTTGATTGTAGGCGCTCATGAACTTGGAGGTTTGGCTGACGAGCGTGCCCCCGAAGCGATTGGAGTGGAAGCTGATGGATTGGTTGCACAGCGCGTCGAAGCTCATGGTGGCCAGGTCGTAGCTGGCGGCAATCTCGAGCTTGTAGAGGGTATAGTCCTGCAGCTTGCTTGCCGCCTGGCCGAATATATTGATAGCCACGAGCGCGGCCACGTAAGGCCCGTAGGCGGCAAAGACTTGGTCGGCGGCGACGGGCTCGGAGCTTACCTTGTCCACGATCAGGCTCATCACGTAGGGGTTGCCATAGGTGAGCAGCGCCACGAACGAGAAAGTGCACAGCATCAGCCCGAAGAAGTAGCCCTTATGATTGCGCGTCACCTGCCAGTAGTAATGGAGTGTGCGTCGCGTGGTCGACTGCGCCTGTGTCATGCTCGGCCCCCTTGCTTCGCTTGTTATTGCGTGTGTTTCGGGTTTTATTTTCTCAAAGCTGTCAAGTTGGGCGCGGGCTGTGGTGTGCAGCGCAGCTCGCCCTTCAGCAGCGGAGCTTTTCCTCGGCTGGGCCCCACGGCGCGCTATAC
>CAVDDI010000178.1:0-2766 GCA_963607675.1 bacterium
CGACCTGTTCGGCCTGCTGAGCAACGAGGAGCGAACCCTGCGCGACATCTGCCTGCTCGCGCGCACCAGCTCGGGCATGCGCGTGGGCGGCTGGTACAGCGGGTGCGCTTGGGCGATCTTGTCGGTTAGGTTGTGGGCCAGGTTGAAGAAGCCGTCCGATATGGCGTTCATCAGCTTCTTGCCCAGCGGGCGGTGCACCTTGTACTCCTTATGCTGCGCATGCTGGTAGAAGTACGTCTTGCGGATGACGTCGGTCATGCGTGCCTCTATGACCTCGAGGCCGTTCTTCTCCAGGTAATCTTCCATATCGTGGTTGGCGCCGGGATGGAAGTTCAGCAGGTACTCGCCCACGATCAGCACCGTGGGGCGGGGGTTGCTACGGTCATATTCCACGGTGCGCATCAGGTCGATGGCTTGCTTGAAGCCCCGCTTCGCGCCGCGGATGCCATTTGATCCCAGGCCGTCCATCACATACTCAACCGATTTCTGGAAGGCGGCGTCAGCGCTTCCAGGCACCAGCTCGTAGGGGCGTATCTTGCGCAGCAGCTCTTCCAAGGCGTCGATCATGGGCAGGCCGAAGGCGGTTTGGATGGCCGAAGGCAGGCTCAGCTTGAAGCCTGGATGTATGTTATGGAAGTCCACGTCGTCGTTCGTCACGATGGGCACCTGCGGATAACCGGCGTCGTCAAGTGCCTTGCGCAGCAGGGCGGCGTAGTGCGTTAGGCGGCAGTCGCCGATGTACTTGCCGGTGCCGATAGCCACCTTGTCAAGGTCGTACTTGCCCGACTCCAACGCTTCCAGCGCTTCGCCGATGACGATCTGCGCCGGGAAGCAGATGTCGTTATGGACGTATCGTTTGCCCAGGTAGATTGCCCGTTCGCGCCCAATGGGCAGCGATTCTGCGCGCAGGCCCTGGTTGCGGAACACGGTGGTCATGAGCAGGCTGAAGGCCTTGGAGGTGTTGGGGACCAGCACCACCTTGCCCTTGCGGTCGGCCTTCGTGAACTTCTGTGGGTACGGGTCTTCCAGCTTAGCGCCCGACTCCTTGGCCAGTGCCAGGTCGAGTCGTGCTTCCATGGCTGCGGTGCAGGCGGCGCAGCCATGGGGGTTGCAGGAAGCGCATGCGGCCTTGTTCCCGGTGTTGTTGGCATCGCTGCCCTTGATGATTGCATCGGCATCGGCTCCGCCGTGCGCTGCTGCGGCCTGGCGGCCCGGGGCTTCTGCGCTGCCTGCGGCAAGCTCCTTGGCGCGTCGCTCGTTCACGGTTTCGATGAACGAGCGCACACGGATGCCCAGGGGCCCGCGGGTGTCGCTTTCATCTACCTTCAGCACCAGCGGGGTCTTGCCCCCTGTTTCCCTCATCAGGCGGATTATCTCGTCGGAAAGGTAGGCATCATGCCCACAGCCGAAGCTCACTATCTGCACGAACTCCATGTTGGGGCTTTGCGCGGCAAGCACACAGGTGGAAAGCATTCGGGCGTGGAAGTTGTTCACCACATCGATAAGGCTGTTGGCAAGCGTCACCTCTTCGCCGCCGGGCACTGCGTCGGCGGTTAGCACGGGGATGCCGCGTTCGGTGAACAGCGAGGGCAGGTCATGGTTCACCAGGGTGTCGTTGTGGTATGGGCGCCCGGCCAGCACCACGGCGTAGGTGCCGTTGCTGCGCGCTTGTGCCAGAACCTCTGCCCCGCGCTCCTTGAGGGTCCGGTGGAACCCTTCCTGCGCTGCGCGCGCCTGGCCCAACGCATCGAGCGTTGCCTTTTCGGGGATATCGAACGTGTCCTTGAAGTACTTCTGCAGCTGGAGCTGGCAGTCCTCTTCGGTGAACCAGTGGAACAGCGGGTTGTCGAAGGGGATGCCCCAGCGGCGCTCGGGATTGTCCGAGTTCTGCACAACCAGCGGGTAGCCCTTCACCACGGCGCACATGGACTGGCTGTCCTTCGAGGTGTTTTCCGATGGCACGGTGGTGACGATGGGCATGAAGATGCGGTCTACGCCCTGCTTGCGCAGGTCGCGCAAGTGCCCGTGCACCAGCTTCGCAGGGAAGCACACGGTGTCGGACGTCACGGCGGAAAGGCCGTTCTCGTAGATGGCGCGTGTGCTGGCGTGCGAAAGCGCAACCGTGAAGCCCAAGGCCTGAAGCAACGTTTTCCAGAATGGCATGGTGTCCCAGTTGGAGAGCACGCGCGGCAAGCCGATGGTTATGCCGCGGCTGGGTGCTGCGGGTGTGCACGGCCAGTCCTTGAACAGTAGCTGTTCGCGTTCGTCGTAGAGGTTGGGCACGCTTTCCATGGCCTGTTTGGCGGCAAGCACCTGCTGGCGAACCGCGGCGTCCTTCGGGTTGCCCACCACTTCGCCGCGGGTGCAGCGGTTGCCGGTTATCCAAGAGGTGCCGTTGGAAAACGTGATGCGCGTGCGGTTACAGCGGTTGGCGCAGAACGGGCAGACAAGGTTGGTTTCCTGCTGGTAGTGGAAGCGCTCCACCTCGTCCCAACCGATGAAGCTGCTGGCTGCGTTGGCCTGGCCGGTTGCTTTCTGCCTCGCTTCGGCGTTTTCCTTCGCTATGAGCGCGATGCCGATGGCGCCCATCAGCCCGGGATAGGGGGCGCGGGTAACGGGGCGGCCCACATACTGCTCGAAGGCGCACAGCACGGCGTCGTTCAGGAACGTGCCGCCCTGCACCACGATGTGGTCGCCCAGCTTTTCCAGGTTCGAGACGCGGATTACCTTGGTGAAGACGTTCTCGATGATGCTTCGGCACAGGCC
>CAVDDI010000179.1:0-2663 GCA_963607675.1 bacterium
CAGGGCTGAGCAGCAAGGACGCAAGATGCGCAGGGCGCAGTCGTTGTTGGGCCCGTGCGCCTCCCCGCCCAACGAAAAGGCAAAGCCCGGCGCCTGCGCCGCCGGGCACGTCTCCGCGCGCCGAAGCGCAAATCATATATGCATTGTACTTTCACGCTGAATTTGCGATAATCTTAAGCGTGAACGTACAACGAAGAAGGGAGGGGAGATCATGACACCATTGCTCGAGATGGCGTCACAGTCCAACGGCTACGTCACCCCCTCCCGCGCCGCGAAGGCCGGCATCCCCCGCCGAAAGCTAACCGAGGCCGTCAAGGCGGGCGAGCTCGTGCAGATCGACCGGGGTCTCTACTCGCTGCCAGGCGTTTGGGAGGATCCCTACCTCGTGGCGCAGCACCGATTCGCGCGCGGGGTTTTCTCCGACGACACGGCACTGTTCCTGCACGGCATGACCGACAGGCCGCCCTTCTGTCTCACCATGACGTTCCCCAGGGCATACAACGCGGCCGGCGCGCGCGAGGCGGGCATCACGTGCCGCACCTGCGCCGATGACGTGCTTGACCTCGGCCTTTGCGAGTTGAAGACCCCCAACGGCAATTTGATACGTGCCTACGACCTGGAGCGCACGCTCTGCGATATCGTGCGCGGCCAGAAGGTGGTCGACGCCCAGCTCGTGACGCCGGCCATGCAGTCCTACGCAAAGAGCGCCGGCCGCAACCCGGCCAAGCTTATGCGCTATGCCAAGAAGCTCGGGGTGGAGAAGAAGATAAGAACCTACTTGGAGGTGCTCCTATGAGGACGGCGAACGCGATGCAGCTCAAGGCCCGCATCGGCAACCTGCGAGAAGCGGGAAAGCGCGGCCAGAATGGCGCATTGGGCGCTCGTACTCGACGAGGTCGCCGTTGACGCGCCCATGCTCGCGCTGTGGGCCAAGTACGTAAGGAAGAACCCGTACGCGGCGGGGATAGAGCTGCCCGAGTGCTGCAAGACCGCGAAAAAGATTCTCTCCAACCTCGCCATATAGACGAAAAGGCCGACGGCACGAAGCCGCCGGCCTAATTTCATTTGTCCTCCCAGCGCCGCTCGAAGAAGTCCACCACCTACCTCAGCGGGTACCACACAGGCAAATGCTGCTAGCGCTGGCTACGGCGGCGGCAGGCACAGCTAACAAGAACCAGGCTGGCAACGATAGCAAAGGCACCCTCGAACACGAAGGGCGAATCACCGGTCGGCGGCAAAGCCCGATCATCCTTGCTCCCAGACTGTCCATCTTCTTTAGAGCCGTCATCGGGGCCCGCAGGAACGGGATCAGGCACAAGATCGCCTGAGGCATCGCCCTTCTTCACCCACATAGCCGTAAGAGTCACATCGCCTTCGGGCGCATAGGAAGCATCCTTCTTGACCCCATCCGCATACCAGCCGGCAAAGTCATAGCCAGATACCTGATCGCCCTCGGGCAAATAGCTAAGACTGCCGCCCTTGAGCACGTACCCGGTCATAACCACCCTGTCCATCGAGACGAACGTCACAACGTTATACGTCTCCGCAAGGCTCGATTCCCCATCGGACGCATGCCATTCGGCATATTCCTTGGCTTCTGCAGCGCTTTCGTACCAAACCCGGGCACCGTCAAGGTCCACCCAGGCGCTAGCGCAGGAGGTTGCCACGCCCTGATCAACAACCTCGTACATACCACCAGCGCGCTTCAGCAGGCACTTGCCCTCGACAACATCACCAGCGTTATCGGGCGAGCCGAAGAAGCCGGCGCTAACCGTCAGCTCGCTCGGCTCGATATCCCAACGACCGGACTGGTCATCGACCTCGTCATCGTCTTCGTCGTCCTCATCGATCTGGTAGTTGATGTTGACGAAGTCAGTGAAGCTACCGCCATTGACGGTGATCTTCGCTTCAGCAGTGGCAACCGCCCAAGCAGGCGAGCCCTCCTTCCTGCTGCTCCAAGAACCCGTCATCGAAGCCCCGTCGAAAGTTGCCTCGCCCATCATAATGCGAGCACCGAAACCCTTGTTCAAGGCCTTATAGCTGCCACCCAGCACATCACCAGAGCTCTTGTAGGCCTGAATAGCACATGCGCGCTCTCCCTTAGCCAAGACATCAAGACTGTTCAACTCGTAGCCTGTGCATTCGTACAGGAAAACACCGCAGCCGTATTCGCTGCCTTGATCAACGCTGGCCTTGCTCAGCTTGGCGTTGCTGCAACCCCGAAGGTCGAACGCATCTGAATAGTCATCCGTCTGAGTGACATCGATGCTGTTCAACCTAACGCTTGCGCAGTGGCTCATTTCGATTGCGGTGGAATTGTATCCTGTCTGGGTAACGGTAAGGCCGCTTATCCTGGCATCGTCGCAACCCTCTGCATTAACCGCTGTCGCATACGCAGAGCCCTGAACGATGGTCAGGCCGCTCAACACCAGCCCGCTGCAGCCCGAAGCATCCACGGCAGCAGAACGCTTCGACTCGATGCGCCCGTTGGTCACGGTAACGCCGGGGCAATTGACAAGGGAGATCATAGGCTCGCCTACATCGTTGGCCTTGTAGGCATGGCCTCCAAGGTCGATCGTAAGGCCGGTGGCGTTGGAAACCGAAGCCGCGCCGGTATCGTCGGCAAGCAGCTTAACCGTCTTACCGGTTGTGCCCTCGGTGGC
>CAVDDI010000180.1:0-2645 GCA_963607675.1 bacterium
CCGAGCAGTCCAACGCCGACATCGTCATCTCCGAGATCGGCGGCACCATCGGCGATATCGAATCGCAGCCCTTCATCGAGGCAGCACGCCAGTTCAAGAAGGAGCGCCCCTACGGCGATGTGCTGTTCGTGCACGTTACCCTGGTGCCCTACATCGCTGCCGCCCACGAGGTGAAGACCAAGCCCACGCAGCATAGCGTGAAGGAGCTGCGCTCCATCGGCGTGCAGCCCGACTTCATCGTGTGCCGCTCCGACCACGAGATCTCCGACGGCGTGCGCGAGAAGATCGCCCTGTTCTGCGATGTTTCCTCCGACGACGTGCTTGCCTGCATCGATGCGCCTTCCATCTACCAGGTGCCGCTTTCCCTGCACAGCCAGGAATTCGACGTCAAGGTGCTCAAGCGCCTTGGCTTGGAGCAGCCCGAGATCGACCTTACCCCGCTTACCTCGTTCCTTTCCGCAGCTGAAGGTTGCGAAGGCCGCGTGGACATCGCGGTGGTGGGCAAGTACGTAAGCCTGCCTGACGCCTATCTTTCCATCATCGAGGCGCTCTACCATGCTGGCGTCGCCAACGGCGTGCATGCGGAAGTGCACCTTATCGACGGCGAGGAGCTTAATGCCCAGAACGTCGAGAGCGTCTTGGGCGGCATGGACGGTATCTTGGTTCCGGGCGGCTTCGGCCAGCGCGCGTTCGAGGGCAAGATCGAGGCGGCCCGCTACGCACGAGAGAACAACATCCCATTCCTGGGCATCTGCCTGGGTCTTCAGGCTGCTGTGTGCGAGTTCGCCCGCAACGTTGCCGGCCTTCCCGGCGCCACTTCCGCCGAGTTCGACGAGGCTGCCGAATACACGGTTATCGACCTCATGCCCGAACAGGAAGATGTGGAAGACAAGGGCGGCACCATGCGCCTGGGCGCATATCCCTGCAAGCTGGAAAAGGACTCGCTTGCCTACCAGGTGTATGGCGAGGAAATCATCTACGAGCGCCATCGCCATCGCTACGAGGTCAACAACGCCTACCGCGACAAGCTCATCGAATCAGGCCTGCGCATTTCCGGCCTTTCGCCTGATGGCCGTCTTACAGAGATGGTGGAAATCCCCGGCCATCCGTGGTTCCTGGCAAGCCAGGCCCACCCCGAGTTCAAGAGCCGTCCCACCAAGCCCCACCCCTTGTTCGAGGGCTTCGTGGGCGCTGCGGTGAAGCATCGCGCATAGGCGGTTTCCGAACCTGCGCTCCAAAGCGGCATACCCTCTGCGGGTGTGCCGCTTTTCTGTTGGGCAAGGTTGCTGCGTGAGGTTGCTGCGTGTTTTAGGAAAGGCTGTTGACCGGGCATGTTCTACCTGGAAGATTACATAGGCTATATGGTGGCCGAGCGCGGCGCGGCGCCGGCCACGGTGCGCGTGTACCGCAGCAACCTGCAAAGGTACTTCGACTTTCTTGGGGAAAAGCGCGGAATCGATGCCGCCGAAGAGGTGCAGCGCGCCGATATTTCCGCCTATATCGCCTTCCTTTCGGGCGAAAAGAAGTTCCGTCCTTCTACTATGGAGCA
Source organism: bacterium (assembly GCA_963607675.1). Taxonomy (GTDB): domain Bacteria; phylum Actinomycetota; class Coriobacteriia; order Coriobacteriales; family Eggerthellaceae; genus Anaerotardibacter. The sequence goes on from CAVDDI010000180.1 coordinate 1,550, forward strand.
GCACATCTCGGTGATAAAGGGGTATCACCGTTTCCTGGTGCGCGAGGGTTTCTGCCGGATGGACCCATCGCAGACCATCCCCCTGCCGCGCAAGCCCAAAGAGCTGCCTGATGTCATATCCATCCACCAAGTAACCCGTTTGCTTGACCAGATGCCGGACAGCACGCCCCTGGAGCTCCGCGATGCCACGATCCTGGAAGTGCTCTACGGCTGCGGCCTGCGAGTAAGCGAATTGGTGGGCTTGGATATGGACCGCATCTACTTCGAGGAAGAGTGCCTGCGCGTTCTGGGCAAGGGCTCGAAGGAGCGCATAGTTCCCATTTCCGGCATGGCGGCGCAGCGCCTGCGCCAGTACTTGAGCGATGCGCGTCCGGCTCTTTCGGAAGGCGCCGCCGCCCCTACTTCCGCCGTGTTCCTGAATGCTCGGGGCGGGCGCCTGTCAAGGCAGAGCGTTCATTCCGTGGTTGCCCGGGCCGGCTTGGCCATAGGGGTGAAAGACCTGCACCCGCATACCTTGCGCCATTCGTTTGCCACGCACCTGCTTGAAGGTGGGGCAGACCTGCGCGCTATCCAAGAGATGCTGGGGCATTCCGATATCTCCACCACGCAGATCTACACCCATGTGCAGGTAAGCCAGCTGCGCGAAGAGTACCTAGCTGCCCATCCCCGCAGCTAGGCGTGTGCCTGCAGGCCTTCGGCCGGCGCCGTGCGAACGTGCCGTGGCTGCATAGGGGCGCGCTGCCGCAGATGCTCAACCCGCGTGCTTCCGACGTGTGCCGGGCGGCTTTTGCAGCGGGCTGCGTTCGCGTGTTTTGCTGCCGGCTGTGCGCAGCCGAATCCTGTTTCCCGAGGCTCCCCCCTTTCTCCCCCTTTCCACACCAAGGCGCCCCACTTTCGCGCCCTTGCCCTCCTGTGTGCGCAGAAGAGGGGATTTTTGCGACAAATTATGGTGAAGATGTAGGGCAATGAACCGGTTCAATCAAAAATTACCCCACATCTTCCCCGCGCTATATCTACGATAAACGGTGTAGGTACTGGCAAGAAAACACAACATATTACGTTACTGGCGAACTCCGCGTCGGGAAATCCCGCAAAC
>CAVDDI010000181.1:0-2553 GCA_963607675.1 bacterium
CAACGAGTTCGATGAGGGCCTATCGCTTCGCAAAGCCATATACAAGCCCTTCGCCCAGGCAGTGCCCAGCAAGCCCACCATCGACGCCACCGTCTGCCGTAAGCTCACCGAAGGCAAATGCGGCGTGTGCGCAAAGGTATGCCCCACCGGAGCCATCCGCTACAACGACACCGACCGCATCACCACCGAGACCTTCGGCGCCATCATCCTGGCCACCGGCTACGATCTTATCGATTGGACGAAGATCTACGGCGAGTACGGCGGCGGGCGCTACCCCGACATCGTCACCGGCCTGCAGTTCGAACGCCTGGTGAACGCATCGGGGCCCACCGAGGGGCACATACAGCGCCCCAGCGACCATGCCGAGCCCAAGACGCTCGCCATCATCAAGTGCGTCGGCTCGCGCGACCCGCACAAGGGCGTTTCCTATTGCAGTCGCGCCTGCTGCATGTACTCGGCAAAGCACGCGCACCAATACCTAGACAAGGTGAAGGACGGGCGCTGCTTCGTCTTCTACATGGACGTGCGCTGCGCGGGCAAAGGCTACGATGAGTTCTATATGAACACCCTGCACGATGGCGCGGTGTACGTACGCGGCCGCGTGTCGAAGATCTACCCCGAAGACGGCAAGCTCGTGTGCATGGGCGAAGATACGCTCTCCGGCCAGGTGGTGCGCGTGGACGCCGACATGGTGGTGTTGGAAACCGCCATGGTGCCCAACGAAGGAGCCAGCCAGATAGCGGGCGTGCTGAACGCGCAGCGTGGCCCCGAGGGCTTCTTCACCGAAGCCCACCCGAAGCTGCGCCCCGTGGAAACCAACACCGCCGGCGTGTACCTGGCAGGCGTGGCGCAAGGCCCGAAGGACATCCCCGACACCGTGGCTCAGGCGGGTGCCGCCGCATCCAAGGTGATCGGCCTGCTTGCCCGTGGGCAGATTGAATCGAACCCGATGATCGTTCAGGTGGACAACGCCAAATGCTCCGGCTGCGGCGCCTGCACCGACATCTGCCCTTACGGCGCCATCGAGCTTGCCGAGGTCAGCCTGCGAGAGAACTCCCAAAAAGTCACCCGCACCGTTGCCAAGCCCAACCCCGGGCTCTGCCAAGGCTGCGGCGCCTGCACCGTCGCCTGCCGCTCCGGCGCCGCCGACCTGGCGGGCTTCACCAACGAGGGAATCATGCGTGAAATGGAGGCGTTGCTCCGATGAACCAGACCACCGAAAACATCACGCCAGCCGTCGCAGATGCCACACCGGCAACCAACGGCGCCGCGCAGGAATGGCAACCCAAGATACTGGCCTTCTGCTGCAACTGGTGCACCTACGCCGGCGCCGACCTGGCAGGCCTGAACCGCATGGAATACCCCGCCGACATCCGCCTTCTGCGCGTGCCCTGCTCGGGGCGCGTAAACCCTCAGTACGTGCTGAAGGCCTACCAAAACGGCGTTGACGGCGTGCTGGTATGCGGCTGCCATCCCGGCGACTGCCACTATGCCACCGGCAACTACTACGCCAAACGCCGCATGCTCGTGTACAAACGCTTGCTTGAGTACCTGGGCCTTGAGCCCGACCGCTTCATCGTGCGCTGGATCTCGGGCTCCGAGGCCGGCAAGTTCCGCGACACCGTGATAGAGGCAACCGAGCGCATACGCGAGCTCGGGCCGCTTTCCAACGACCTTCCCCATTTGGCACCCGAGGACATCCCTCATCCCATCTCAGCCAAATTCGAATGGCTCGCCACCCCGAAGAACGCAAGGGAGGGATTGTGATGGATTTCACCGAACAAGTGCGCGAGCGCGCATCCCAGCTTATCGAGGAAGGCACCGTAACTTGCGTCATCGGCTGGAGCGCAGGGCGTCTGGAATACCAGCGCACCCCCGCCTGCGCCGACACGCCCGAACAAGCCTCAGAGCTGGTGTGCGACCAGCATTGCGAACACGCCTTGGGCAAATACGTGTTGGAACAGAAGGACAAAGGGCGCGTGGGGCTTGTTGCCCGCGGTTGCGAATCGCGCGCGATCAACCGCCTTATCGCCGACAGGCAGATCAACCGCGAGGACGTCTACCTTATCGGCATCCCCTGCACCGGCTGCACCACGCGCGACGGCGTGGAGCTTAAGCGCTGCCGCGAATGCCAGTTCCGTAACCCCGTGATCTACGATGAGCTTTTAGGCGAGCCTGCGCCCGAGCCCAAAAACGACCGCTTCGCCGACGTGCGCAAGCTTGAGGCCATGAGCCGCGAGGAGCGACGGGCCTTCTTCGACCTGATGTACGAAACCTGCATCCGTTGCCATGCCTGCCGGCAGGCCTGCCCCTGCTGCACCTGCAAGGTCTGCTTCGCCGAGCAGGAACGCGAAGGATGGCAAGGCAAGCAGTTCGATGTGGAACAAGCGCGCTACTACGGCGTGACCCGCTCCTTCCACGTGGCCGACCGCTGCATCGAATGCGGCGAGTGCGAGCGCGTATGTCCCATGGGCCTGCCGCTCATGATGCTCATGCGCAAGCAGATCAAGGACATCGACGAGCTGTTCGGGCCCTACGAGGGCGGCGGCCTTA
>CAVDDI010000182.1:0-2549 GCA_963607675.1 bacterium
ATGTTCGGTGGGCTCGTAGATCATGGGTTCCTAACGGTTGTTCTCGGCTATCAGTTTAGGCCAAGAAATGCGTTAGTAGGGCGCGGAAAGGGCCAAACGAGGAGGGTTGGGGGATCCCAGTTCAGCAGCCATATTGTCTAAAAATTCGAATTATTCTCAAAACAGAATAAAGATTCGAGCGCTCATGGGAAAATAGAGCACGTTTATGGAATTCAAACACGTATGATGAAAAACGAACAGGGCGCCGGAGCCGCAATGGCCAGGTGACCTAAGACAAAGCAGGGTGCCGCTTCGCAGGGGATCAATCGAATGCGGTGCCGAACATAAGGGGTTAGGGGGCTGTCATGACCGAAATGACGCCAAGCATCTCCCGTAGAACGTTTGTGAAGGCAACAGGCGCACTAGGCGCCTTGGCGGCTGCCAGCGGAGCATTCGCTGCAGCCGATTCTGCATTCGGTGAGGTTGAAACCGCTGCAGCGGACACTCCCGACAAGATCGTGTGGAGCCAGTGCAACGTCAACTGCGGCGGCAGATGCGTATTCAAATGGCATGTGAAAGACGGCAAGATCAGGTATATGGAAACCGACGACACGGGCGATGCGGACTTCCAGGCCCGTGCCTGCCTGCGCGGTCGCTCTATGCGCCAGTGGCTGAATCATCCCGATAGGCTTCAGTACCCGATGAAGCGCGTCGGCAAGCGCGGCGAGGGCAAGTTCGAACGCATCAGTTGGGACGAAGCGATACAGACCATCGCCGATAAGCTGAAGTACACCATAGATACCTATGGCAACGATGCCGTGTACGTCCCTTATGCAACGGGCATGTACTCGTGCACCGGCAAGAACCATCCGCGCCTGCTTAATGCGCTGGGCGGTTACCTTTCCGCATACGGCGACTATTCCACGGGCATGCATCAGTACGTGATGCCGTATATGTACGGTGGATACGCAACCAACGATCCCGATGAGTTCTGCGTGGAGGGCATGTGCCCGTACGAGAACATCCACGCCTCTTCCATGGACCAGGCCGAAAAGGCCGATCTGGTTATCATGTTCGGCAACAGCCCTGCGGAAAACCGCATGGGCGGGGCGAACATGGTGTGGGATTTCAACCGCGTCCGTGAATCGGGGGCGAAGATCATCCACGTCGACTACCGCCTGAACGAAACGGCATCGGGCACCACCGACGAATGGCTGCCCATCCGCACCGGAACCGATGCGGCCCTGGTTGCCGCCGTTGCGCACGAGCTCATCGTGAACAACCAGGTAGATCTTGATTTCCTGCACACCTACTGTGTGGGTTACGACGAGGAGACCATGCCGGATTCCGCGAAGGGCCAGAACAAGTCGTACCGTGACTACATCATGGGCACTGGCTACGACAAGGTGGAGAAGACCCCGGAATGGGCGGCCCCCATCACGCTGATCCCTGCCGAACGCATCCGCTCGTTCGCCGAGGAGATTGCCGAGGCGGAAACCCTGTTCGTTGTTCAGGGATGGGGTTTGCAGCGCCATAGCAACGGCGAATCGGCAACCCGAGCCGTGTGCATGCTTCCGGTGCTAACCGGCCAGATCGGAAAGCCCGGCACCAACACTGGCATGCGTGAGGCTGAGCCGGTCGATTACCTGGTGGGAAGCATCCCTGCAAAGGATAAGGACTGGAAGCTCAACACCTCTGGGGCGATGATCAGCACGTATGAGTGGCTCAACGCGGTGGATCACGGCACAGAGATGCGCCCGGAAACCGATGCGATCATCGGTGCCGACAACGGTCTTCCCAGCAACATCAAGTTCATGTGGAACTATGCGGGCAATTGCCTCACCAACCAGCATGCCGACATCAACAAGGTGCACGAGATCCTCTCCGATGAATCGAAGTGCGAGTTCATCCTGGTGTGGGATACCGTCATGACCGACACGGCTCGTTATGCCGACATCCTGCTTCCCGACGCCATGCGCTCGGAGCAGCTGAACATGTCAACCGAGGGCTATTCCGAGTACTACGTCGGTGTTACTGTGGGCGGCCCGGCACAGGAACCGCCGTTCGAGTGCCGTCCCTCCTACGACGTGAACGCCGAGATCGCCGAAAAGCTGGGCGTGAAGGAAAAGTTCACCGCCGGCCTCACCCAAGACGAATGGACCGAGAAGCTCTACAAGGCCGGTGCCGAGGCCGACCCGCTGATGCCCTCCTGGGACCAGATCAAGGAACAGGGCGTGTACAAGCGCCGCCACGATACCGCAATCGCCTTCAAGGATTTCCGCGACGACCCTGTGGCCAACCCCTTGCTCACGCCCTCCGGCAAGATAGAGATCTACTCCGAGGCCCTCGCTGCGGTGTCCGAGAAGCGCAAGCTGAAGGAAGGCGAGGTTATCAGCCCTATTCCCGTGTTCGATCCAGGTATCGAGGGCTATGGCTCGGTTACCAGCGAGTTCCCCTTGTACTGCTCGGGTTGGCACGACAAGGCACGTACCCATTCCTCGTTCGGGTTCATCGAGCAGCTTGACCAGTACAACCGGCACCGCCTGTGGATCAATCCTATCGATGCCGAA
>CAVDDI010000183.1:0-2548 GCA_963607675.1 bacterium
ATACAACTCAGCGTAGGGGGTAAACACTGTCAAATAGCCGGCCTCATGAACACGGAGGCAGAAATCGGCATCGTTGAAGCCAACGACAAACTCCTCGTCGTAGCCGCCTACCTCGCTGAACACCGATCTCTTCACCATCTGGCATGCGCCGGTAACGGCAGAAAAATTCCCCGGGCGAACCGCACGCGCCTGATAGCCTGCCCTGCCAGATGGAAAGAACTGATGAACATGAACCAAGGCATCGTATGGGCCCACTAACATACCGGCATGCTGAACAAGGCCGTCCTTGAAATAAAGCTTTGGGCCCACAACGCCCACCTCTGGCCGCCGCAAATATCCAAGCATCTCTTCGATGCAATCGGAGGAAATAACCCTGGTATCGTTGTTCAAAAGCAGCAAGTATTCGCCTTGGGCAAAACCGACACCATAGTTGATGAGTGCCGAATAATTGAATCCCTTATCCCAGCGAGCAATCTGCACCCTGCCCGGATGCTCCCTCTGCAGCCTTGCGTAAACCTCTTCTGTCTGTGGTTCCTTGCTTCCGTTTTCGACCAGGATGACCTCTATTTCCTGATAGGTGCAGCCAAAAAGCGACTCCACGCAAGCCTCTAGCATCTCCGATTGATCGCACGTGGGAATGACCACGCTCACCAACGGCTTCGGGCTTGGCAAGGAATAGTGCATGCGGTAGGTGAACGGCTCGTCCAAAGCTTCAACCTTACCGGCAATTCCCAGTGACTCGAAATGACGTTGCAGCGCAAGCCTACCCGCCTCCACCGCATAGGGCTTGCTTCCCACGTTGCCGTTGTTGCTTGAGCCCTCGTGTATACGCCAGTGGTACAGAACACGCGGCACATGATATGGCTCAAACCCTGCCGCGAGCGCGCGCAGCACCAAGTCGTAGTCCTGCGCACCCGCAACGTCTTCCGCGCAAACGCCGATCTGCTCGATAAGGTTTTTCGACACAACAAGGAAGTGAGTAATGCAATTGTGGCAATAAAGCAGATCCCTGTTGAAATCTGACTTGAAAGAAGGCTGGCCGTAATCGCCGTTTTCATGGAATGAGTCCTCGTCGCAGTACAAAACCTTCGCACCAGAATCCGCAATTGCCACCGCGTAGCGATACAGGGCGTCGGGTTCTAGCGTATCGTCGTGATCCAAGAACCCAATGTACTGCCCCTTGGCAAGATCGATTCCCGCGTTGGTGTTGCCGACGATGCCGCTATTGCCCGGCAGCCGACAATAGCGGATACGCTCATCACTGAATTCTTCTGCGACCTGGCGCACCGTAGGGTGCTCGGCAGAAGCGTCCAGCAACAACAGTTCCCAACTCCCAAAGCTCTGAGATGCAACAGAAGCTACCATCTCGCGTAAATATACCTTATCGGAATTGAAGCAGGGAACGACTAAGCCGAACAGAACGCCTTCGACATCATCCGATTGGCCTTGGGCAGCCAGTTCCTCTTCGTTAGGTCGCTGGACGTTAAGCCATCTCCGATAGGCATCATCATCGCCGCATGCGTCTTTGGTCTCTTCCCAATAATGCGCCCTCATAGCATCAGCACGGTTAACGACAACGCAGGAAAAATCGGACGAAACAGCACCGCTCTCATCCGCAGCCAAAAGAACAAAGGTATCTCTAGGCTCAGCCATACGCACCGAGAACACAACGCGGTCGACCCGCATACCGCCCAGGTCCACACCCCGCTGCTCCTCCAGGCGCAGAATGTGCGCATCCATCGCATTGCCATGAGCATCGAGACAGGTCAGGCTTGGCGAAACCAACTGCCCGCTTTCCAAGCCGGCAAGATCGCTATCCCACTCAACCGCAACGCGCCATACGGCATCCCCGCTATCACCCTGATAGTAATGCCAGGGTTCAACAAAAAACCCTCCCGGCACACGCTCATCCCTGCGTTCAAGCAGTTTTTCCACACGCGCTTTTCTCATGCGCCTGTTTATTCGCGATTCCCATTTCACGGCAACGCCATTCAGCTCCAGCCGGCCCTTTTCGCATGGATTGTGCGAATCCCACACCTCGATCGTTGCAGAATCAAAATCGGCTACTGGATAATCCAAAATGCATTCATTGCCCAAAGAGGACTGAGGGTCATAGGGGCGAACTCGGCAGGGAAAATCGGCTGTACCGCTTATAAAACGAGCTCGAAGCAACCCCTTGGCGGCAAGGGCACCAGCCATGGCTTCGGGTTCGCAGTCCAGTTTTAAGGCAACCCTCGTAAACACGCGCCCATCAGCACGACAGGATTCGTAACGTTTTATGTGCAACGCGTTTGCCCCTTCCGCTGGTCAAATCAACTTACAACACTATACCCAATGGATTTCCACTGGCTCAAACCCTATTAGGTAAACTAGAACGATAGCCAAGCGCAGATCTTTGGCGCCCCGACAAAGGAGAAACGTTGAGCAACATCAAAATCGTCATGGCATGCCATAGGGACGACATCGCACTACCCAAGAACGAACTCATTTACCCCATACAGGTAGGCACCGCGCTAGCTGCCGCCCGTTTCGATGGAATGCTTCACGA
>CAVDDI010000184.1:0-2540 GCA_963607675.1 bacterium
GTGTTGACCAGCTGAGATTCTCAGACCTGTATGTGCCCATCGTGGACGAATGCGACCTCGCCTTCACCTACGAGGAAGCCTGCGACATCATACTGAAAGCCCTTGAGCCCATGGGCGAAGACTACTTGGCCCTGGTGCGCAAAGGCCTTTCCGAGCGCTGGGTGGACGTATACGAAACTCCCGGTAAGCGCAGCGGCGCGTACTCCGCCGGCGGCTACGGCATGCATCCCGTGATACTGATGAACTTCCAGGGCAAGCTCGACGATGTGTTCACCCTCATCCATGAGATGGGGCATTCCATCCATACGTACCTCTCGTGCGCCAACCAGCCTGTTTGCTACTCCGATTACGTCATCTTCGTGGCCGAAGTGGCATCCACCTGCAACGAGGCCCTGCTTACCCGCTACTTCCTAGACCATGCGAAGAACGAGCGCGAGCGAGCCTACTTCCTGAACCACTTCCTGGAGCAGTTCCGCGCCACGCTGTACCGCCAAACCATGTTCGCCGAGTTCGAGCTGAAGGTAAGCCAACTGGTGGCCACCGGCGCCGGCGTTACCGCAGATGCGCTATGCAGCATGTACAAGGATCTGAACAGGCTCTACTTCGGCGACGGCATCGAGCTCGACGACCGCATCGCCCTTGAATGGGCGCGCATCCCGCATTTCTACTACCGCTTCTACGTGTACCAATACGCCACCGGCTTCGCCGCCGCCATCGCCCTTTCCCAGCGCATTGTGGAACTGGGCGAACGGGGGCGCGAAGATTACCTGGGCTTCTTGAAGGGCGGCAGCAGCAAGCCCCCCATCGAGCTCCTGCGCGGCGCCGGCGTGGACATGCTCAGCCCCAAACCCGTCGAAGACGCCCTTGCGCAATTCGGTGAGTTGGTAGACGAAATGGCCGAAACCTGCCGCAAGCTGAAGGCCAGCGAATCCGCTGAATAGGGCCTGAGCATGGACAACGGAACCCTGGGCACGCTCATCGCGCTCTGCGTGCCCCTGGCAGGCACGACGCTGGGGTCTGCCTTCGCCTTCTTCATGAAGGAGCAGATGAGCGAGCTGGTGCAGAAGATGCTGCTGGGATTCGCTGCGGGCGTGATGATCGCCGCCAGCGTATGGAGCCTGCTCATGCCCTCCATCGAGATGGCGCAGGGCCAAGGCGTGGTCGGGTGGCTGCCAGCCGCCGTGGGTTTCTTGGCGGGCATGGGCTTCCTGCTGCTGTTCGACCATTTCCTACCGCACCTGCACCTCGACAGCCCCGAGCCTGAAGGCGTGCCCACCACCATGAAGAAGCCCACGATGCTCATCTTCGCGGTAGCGCTGCACAACCTGCCCGAAGGCATGGCTGTGGGCGTTGTGCTGGCAGGGTTCCTAACCGGGCAGACAGGCATCGCGCTTGCCGGCGTGGTGGCACTGGCCGCAGGCATAGCCATCCAAAACGTGCCCGAAGGCGCAATCATATCCATGCCGTTGGTAGCCTGCGGGCTTTCACGGCCGAAGGCGTTTCTATACGGGTTCCTTTCGGGCGTGGTAGAGCCCATGGGAGCGGCGGCGATGGTTGCCTGCGTGGGCCTGATGACCCCGCTCCTGCCCTATATCCTAGCCTTCGCCGCCGGCGCCATGATGTATGTGGTGGTGGAAGAGCTCATCCCCGAAACGCAAACCGGCCATCATACGAACATAGGAGCCATAGCCCTCTCCTTCGGATTCGTGCTGATGATGGTGCTCGACGTAGCGCTGGGCTAAAAGGCCGCAATGATCATCTTGCCAGCCCAAACGACAGGTCGACGACCTTGTCTATGTTGCATTGGATATGCTTTGCCGCCAATTCCACGAATTCCTCCGTTAGATCCTCGTTCTGTGAAAGCACCTCACGAACCTGATCGGCAAAGCCTTCCAGCTTATCCGCATCGAACCATTTCAGGTTCTCCACCAAGGCAAGTACCGAGCGGAGCCCAGCCTGCATCCTGCAAAGGCTCAAGGGAAACAACCCTTTCACGGTTCTTGTTGAACTGGAATCGGGCCACCTCATGGTTACGGTTCATCAGGGCAAACGAGGCTATCGCAGACGGGTCGCGCTCGCCATCTTCAGGGCGGCCAAGCAAAACAGCGGAATTTGCACGGTTGCGGACCGAAGCCTCATCCACCAACCAGGCGTGTCCAACGCGCTGCGCCCTTGAATCGCCCGCGTCAATAAGCGCACGAACCCTGCGAGGCGAACCCCCCAATAGCTTTGCTGCATCTGCCGTAGACAACATCGCCACGCCCCTTGCCCCTCGGCTGTAAAGTATTCCGTTATCGGAATAGTTTTAGGGCTTCCGGTGCATCGAAGCTATTCCGATAACGGAATAGCTTCGATGCAGTAAAAGCAAGGGCTATCTCACGAGGCAAGCAGCGCCGCGTCGTTGATTCGCGGCGGAGGCTAGGCCGTCGGTGTCGCTTACTTGCTCACGACCGAGACACGCTCGCGGCGGTGGGTGCCGGCCTCAGCGAGGTCGACCATGGCGATGGCGAAGTCGGCGTAGCTGATGGTGGACTCGCCCG
>CAVDDI010000185.1:0-2532 GCA_963607675.1 bacterium
GATCATCTGGCCGGCCATGCACACGAATTCCAAGGGCTCGCCGCGCTCTACGGAAGAGTCGAATACCGTGCCATCGTCGAACGTGCCAGTGTAGTGGGCGCGTACGCGCTTGCCTTCATTGCTCATGTGGGTTCCTTTCTTCGTTTCAGGAAAATGCGCCTTTGCTCGTTGGCGCTTTGGCATAGGTGCGTTGCGGGAGTACCGCCGCTGCTTGCCCGATGCCGATTCAAGTGCTGCAGGCTAGTGTACCTGCTATACGCGCGCATAAAAAGAACCCCGTTGGGAAACGGGGTTCTTCTGCTCGGCAATGCATCGCATACGGCGGGTTTCCCGATTCAGCGAACCGAGTCAAGCCGGAGTCGCTGTCAACGCGGGGTAGCAGGGCTAGGCCAGCACCACGAACCTAACGATGAGCCATGCACAGCTGATGGCGGTGAACACGAGCATCATCGGGAAGCCAACCTTGGTGTACTCCATGAACGTGATGGGGTAGCCATAGCGCCCGGATATGCCCGAGAGCACCACGTTGGCGGAAGCACCGATGAGCGTGCCGATGCCGCCGATGCAGGCACCCAGCGAGATTGCCCACCAGTATGGCATGACATCGATGCCCGTCTGCTCCATGGCGATAAGGATAGGGATGAGCGTGGCCACCATGGGGATGTTGTCCAAGAACGAAGAGATGATTGCAGAAGCCCAGCACAGCACGATGATGGTAACCAGCACGTTGCCTCCGGTGACCTCGATAAGGCCGTTCGCCAGCATGTTGATAACGCCGGTTTCGGAAAGGCCGCCAACGACGATGAACAGGCCGGCGAAGAAGCCGATGGTAGCCCACTCAACGTCAAGCAGGATCTTCTCGATGTCGGCCGCGCTGATGATGAGCATCACCGCGGCAGCGGTAAGGGCTACGGTGCTCGGGGTGATGTTGAACATGCTGTGCGTAACGAATGCGGCAGCAACCAGGACGATCATCGCCACGCTCTTCTTGAACAGGCTCTGGTTCTGGATGGCCTCATGGGCGTGCATCTCCATGATGTGCGCCTGCTTTTCGGGCGAGGCATTCATGTTGCGGCCGTACATCACGTAGAACATGGCGATGGCGGCAACGGTGATAAGCAGCACAGCGGGGCCGTTGTAGACCAGGAAGTCGATGAACGTGAGGTTGGCGGCGGAGCCTATCATGATGTTCGGCGGGTCGCCGATGAGCGTTGCGGTGCCACCGATATTCGATGCCATGATCTCTACGATGAAGAACGGCACGGGGCTCATTTCCAGCATCTTGCACACGGTGAAGGTTACCGGGCCGATGAGCAAGACGGTGGTCACATTGTCCAAGAAGGCGGAAAGCACGGCTGTGATCAGCAGCAACAGCACCATGATGACCCATGGGTTGCCCTTCGCTATCTTCGCCGCCCTGATGGCAATGTATTCGAATATGCCCGACTGTTTCACCACGGCAACGAATATCATCATGCCTACCAGAACGCCAAGCGTGCCGAAGTCGATGTGCTCCATACCTTGATCGAACGATACGATGCCGGTAAGGATGAGCACGACGGCGCCCGCAAGCGCGGCGGTTGTGCGGTGGATTTTCTCCGAGATGATCAGCGCGAACACCACGATGAAGATCACGATGGAAATGATCTGCGGTGTAGTTAGCTCAGGCATGCACACCACTCCTTCCGTTCCCAGATGCGCAACATCTGGGGTTTACCTCTGTAGGGAGTTTACCCCCTCTTTCCCGGCGCATACAAAAAGAAGGCCACTGGCCTTCGTGAAAGCGCCGGATTCCCCTGTAAAAAAGATACGGTTTGGGCAAATGAGCGTCAATAACGCGTTCACGGCAAATCGGCTATGAACCATTTCGGTTTCCAGGCGCATTTATAGGCAAAAGGAAGGCCCTGCTTTCGAGCGCCGCCCATTCCTTTCGTTCGGGAACGGGGCAGAGCCTGAAGAACAGGGCCTTTCCTAAGGCGTTGGTGTATGGGGCCTGCTTATGCCAAAACGCAGAAGCGCAGCACCAGGTATACGCAGCTGATAGCGGTGAACAGGATCATCAGCGGGAAGCCCACCTTCGTGTACTCCATGAAGGTGATGGGATGGCCGTATTTGCCCGAGATGCTGGCCAACACCACATTCGCCGATGCACCGATGAGCGTGCCGATACCGCCGATGCAGGCGCCCAGCGAAACTGCCCACCACAGGGGCATTACATCCATGCCGGTGGATTCCATCGTGGTGATGATGGGGATGAGCGTGGCAACCAGCGGGATGTTGTCCAAGAACGAAGAGATGATAGCCGAAGCCCATACCAGCACGATAATGGTAACCATCAGGTTTCCGCCGGTGGCATCGATAAGCGCGTAGGCCATCATCTCGATTACGCCGGTTTCAGCCAAGCCGCCGACGACTACGAACAGGCCGGCGAAGAAGCCGATGGTAGACCATTCAACGTCCATCAGCGTGTGCTCAACATCGGCGCGGCCCAGAAGCAGCATGACGGCAGCCGCGGCCAGCGCAACCACGCTG
>CAVDDI010000186.1:0-2529 GCA_963607675.1 bacterium
GTGGGACGCTCGCCCGGCTCAGGGCCGTCCCAATCGGAAAGGTAGCCTGCCCATGCCAACGTATCGAACACCTGCTGGTTCAGATCACGATCGGTTACCACACGGTACTTCAGTGGCTGCAGGTTCTTGGTGCTGGCCGTATAGCGCGTGTTGTCCACCCATTGCTCCATGAGCTTCGGGGTAACCGGGAAATTCTCGCGGAAACGGCGATTGCTGCGCGTGGTGTGGGCAAGATGCTGTATGAAGCTGGGCATTTCGCGTCCTTTCGAACCTGCAGAGTGCAGGATGGTTGCTGGTTGTTAGACAGGATAAAGAAGCACGCAGCACGGAGCTAGCGTGATTGGGAAGCCGTTTCCGATTCGGCACCGACGGCCTCTGACTGGGAGACAGGTTCGGGCTCGGCGGCGGTTTCTTCGCCGCCTGCCGCCTCTGCCCCAGATTCAGCAGAGGCAGCAGGCGCATCATCGACCAAGGTGCTCATGACGGTTTTTGCGTGGCGCGCATCATCGAGCTCCTGCTTGTTCTTGGCGGCTTGCAAGCCAAGCTCTTCCCTACGACGCTGGCGGTTGAAGTTGGTATCGGGAACCTTTTCCTTCTTTTCCTTCTTGGGACGGAAGGTCTTGGTGGTTTGGATGAGTATGGCGCCGATAAGGAACGGCATCCAGAACACGATGCCGCGGTATACCAAGCCGATTGCCATGCCGGCAGTCGCCGACGCACCGAAAGCCGTGAAGGCAACGGTTACCGCAGCTTCGACAACACCCACGCCCTGCGGCGTGAAAGAGACCATGGCGAACAACGTTGCCACCACATAGCCGCACACCAATGATTCGGGGACCGCAACGCCGAAAGCGTAGCCAACCAGGCAGAACGCGGAAAGCTCGCAGCAGCTGGCGATAAGCGAGCAGCCCCAGGCTTTCAGCACCGTTTTAGGGTTCTTGGCAAGGAGCTTTGCGGCCTTGCTGAACGAATGGACCGTCTTCTCTACCCAAGGGTCCAGCGGATCCTTGTGGAAACGCACCAGGACCTTGTTCACAAAACGGGAAATGGGATTGAGGACGCGGATAACCAGGTCGGGGTTCTTGTTGCCTAGAACCATGATGCTTATCATGGCGCCCACCAGCAAGATAACCACCAGGCCGAACACCAACCAAATCGGTGAGAGCCCAACCGTGATGGCCAAGATGGCGAAACCGATGATCATGATGGTGGCGAAAGCGGAATCGACCGTGATTTGCATAAGGAGTGCCGCTGAGGTGGCTTTGCCGGGCGCTATGCCGCGACGGCGGGCGTCGTCTACCACCAAGGTGGTTCCAGCAAGGTTCAGCGAAGGGATAACCGTGTTCAGGAAGAACGTGCCGAACACCAGCGGTAACGTGTTCTTCGGACGCATGGTTTCCCCTACCGCCTTGAATGAGAAAGTGTAGGCAAAGCTCTGGGAAACGTACTTGCATAGCTGCGTGAATATGGCAATGACCAGGGGGATCATCGCACCCTGCGCCATGGTTTCCGCAAGTTCGTTGATCTGGTCGCCGCGAAGGAACACGAATGCCAGGACGATGATGATGACCAGGCCGGCCATAAGATTTCGGATACTGAACTTCACCGGTGCGGAAACCTGTTTCTCGAATCAAGGGAAAGACGCATCTGAGTATATCAAAGCGCCGGACCCAGGCGTTTACTGTGCCCCGAAAACCCATCGCATGCCAGCATCTGACGTATCAAAGGCAAAAGAGACCTGACCGCTGTACAGAAAGCGCGCAACCGGGCATTAGAACCGCGCTCCGGCCAAAGGCACGGCTAATGCGGTGCCCGAGAGTCAACCACGTTCATGCCGGCGGGCAATCGCCATAACCGCGCAGGCAAGAGCGGCCATCCCTGTAGCGAACGGCGCCGCAGGGGCATCGCCGGTTGCCGGGATAGCTTCCTTGGTGCCAGGTTCGCTATCGCCCAAGGCCCCAGGGCCTTCTTCGGTATTGGGCTGGCTGGGGGCTGGGCCGTCGCCACCATCTTCCGGATCAGGCGCAGGCTCAGGATCTGGCTCTGGGGTAGGCTCAGGATCCGGGTCTGGTTCCGGATCCGGCCCAGGCTCAGGATCGGTACCCTCGATGATATAGGCGAACTCGGCCACGTCGCTTTCAAGGTACCCTTCAGCATAGGAGCGGGCCTTGATGGTCGTACTTGAGGCTACCTCTATCTGCTCGCCGCTGTAAACCGGGCTCTCCTCGGTAGGGTCGCTGCCATCGGTGGTATAGCAAATCACGGCACCATCGGTGGAGCACCCAAGCTGAACGTACTGCGTGCCCGTGTACACACCCGGAGCAAGAGACGCTTCGGGGGCCTTTGCCTTATCGGGAGCAGCAACGGCGATCTTCACGCTTACCGCCTCAGGGGCGCCATCGTTGTCGACGTAGCTGGGATAACACACCTTGCCTGTAGCGATAAGCTCCTGCCCGGCCCTCGCTCCCCTATCGAAGCCTTCGACCTTATCCCATTCGATGCTCAGCAGCTCGGCCTCGCCGCACTTGT
>CAVDDI010000187.1:0-2482 GCA_963607675.1 bacterium
CTAAAATCCGACGCTATCGACAGGAAGTGTTGCGACGTTCCCTAGAATCCGCCATTCAGCTTCGAAGTCAGCACCCCCCCCCATCGAGGAAAGATCGTGCTTCCAGTCGGAAAGGAAGCTCCAGTTCCTGTCGGCGAACAGGCTGAACGTGCGCTCGATCTGCGTGCACGTCCCCTCTATGTTGCTGGTGCTCTCCTCGTAGATCTCATGCTGGACGTAGGCGCTGTAGGCAACAAGGCCGACAACAGAGGCAACCACGACCGCGGCCAGAACCGCTATCGTCCTCAAATGGGAACGCACTTGAGTCACCCCTCCCCCGATTGCCGCCAAACGCCCTTGCAGGAAGGGCGGGCGATACCGAACGTTGCCTTGCGAAACAATAATTTTACCTGACGGGGAAACGCTTACAGCAGGCGAAGCGCGCAGTAAAACAACGTTTTAGCCTCAAGGGCCTTACAGCCATTGCTCGCGCATCAGCGCCCATTTCGCATCGCGCTCGGCCTCCACCTGATCGATATCCGCGTCAGACAGGCCCTTGAACCTGCCCTGGCGCTTCAGGTAGCCGCGCACCGAAGAGAACTCCTTGGGGTTGCGGTTCAGCTTGAACCTGCCGTCCTCGAACTCGGCCAGGTACCACAGGCCGCAATCGACGATCTCCTTCGCCACCTCAACGGTTTCATCCACGCCACATCCCCAGCCGGTGGGACAAGGAGCGATGACATGAAGGTACTTGGTGCCCCTGATGCTCGCCGCCTTCTCCACCTTTCGGAGGAAGTCGGGAAGGTACCCCACGGAAGCCGTGGCAGCATAGGGGATGCCGTGTGCCGCCACGATCTCGAACATGTTCTTCTTCTGCGTCAGGCAGCCACGCGCATCGCCCGCAACGGGCGTCGTAGTGGTCTTCGCCCCGAACGGCGTGAGCGAGCTCTTCTGGATGCCCGTGTTCATGTACGCCTCGTTGTCGTAGCAGATGTAGATGACGTTGTCGTTGCGGTCGATGGTGCCGGAAAGTGCCTGCAGGCCGATATCGGCTGTGCCGCCGTCGCCGGCGAAGCCAACCACCGTGTACTCGCTCGGGTCCTTCCCCTGCGCCTTCAAACCCGCCTCGATGCCCGAGATCACCGAAGCGGTAGCGGCAAACGGCGTGATCATCGCATTGTTGGAGAAGCTCAACTGGGGGAAGTTGAAGCCCGTGGCGCTCATGCAGCCTGCGGGAAGGGCTGCCACAGCGTTCGGGCCAAGCACCTTCAGCGCATGGCGAACGACCAGCGAACCACCGCAACCTGCGCATGCCTTATGGCCGAAGAAGAACTCGTCGTTGGTGATGTTGCGTGCGTTGACAGCCATTACGCCTCCGCCTCCTTGCCCAGCTCATCCGCCAGGGAATCCACGCCCAGGAAGCTCACCAGCGGCCCGCTGTAGGAGCCGCGGGCGAGCTTTTCCAGGCATCCGAACATACCCCTCATCTGAGCAGCCGAGATATCGTCGCCGCCCAGGCCGCCCACGAAGTTCAGTGCAGGAACGGCCACGCCGGCACGTTGAAGCGCCGATTGCACATTGGTGAACACCGTGCCCTCGGCGCCGAACGAGACGTCCTTTTCCAGCACACCGATCGCCTTAGCTCCCTTGAGCGCTTCGGCAACCTGCTCGAACGGCATCGGGCGAAGGTAGCGTATGCGCAGCATGCCGGCCCTCACTCCCCCCTCACGTAGGGCATCTACCGTGCTGCGCGCCAGGCCGGCGATTGAGCCGAGCGTCACCAACACCACCTCGGCATCCTCGCAACGGTAAGCCTCGACCATGCCCGGGTACTGGCGCCCGAACACCTGCGCGAAGCGCTGTTCCACCTTGGCAACCACCGAAGCCGCCGCGTTCATGTCGCGATGGGCCCAGTACTTGAAATACCGGTTGTACTCAGGGCCCGCCGAATAGCCGATGTTCACGGGATACTGGAAGTCGAAGCGGTTCGAGGTGGCGTACGGGGGAAGGAACGCATCGGCGCTTGCGGCGTCCGGGACGTCCACCATCTCGTAGGTATGGGTAAGGGCGAACCCATCGATGTTCACCATCACCGGCGTCATCACTGCTTCGTCTTCGGCCACGGCATAGGCCATAAGGGCCAGGTCGAGCACTTCCTGGTTCGTGTCGGCATACACCTGGATCCAACCATGGTCCAGGAGCGCCAAGGAATCGCGCTGGTCGCCATAGATGTTCCAGGGAAGCGCCGTTGCCCGGTTCGCGTTCATCATCACGATGGGGAATCGGCCGCCTGCCGCATAGGTAAGGCACTCGGCCATATAGAGCAGGCCCTGGCTGGAAGTGGCAGTGAACGTGCGGGCACCCGTAGCCGCTGCGCCGATGCAGGCGGAAAGGGCCGTATGTTCCGATTCAACATGCAGGTACTCGGCTTCAAGGGAGCCGTCGGCCACCATCTCGGACAGGCGCTCCACCACCACGGTCTGCGGGGTGATGGGATAAGCGC
>CAVDDI010000188.1:0-2478 GCA_963607675.1 bacterium
TGGTCGGGATGACAGGATTCGAACCTGCGACATCCTGCTCCCAAAGCAGGCGCGCTACCAAACTGCGCCACATCCCGAACGCAACGTTTAGGAAGTATAGCAGACAATCATCGAGTATGCAGCTTGGTTTTAAGCTCTCTCAAGGCATTGCCGCGATGCGAGATGGAGTTCTTCTCTGTCTGGGTAAGCTCCGCCATGGTCTTAGCGCCATCATACTCATCGGGATAGAACAGCGGGTCGTATCCGAACCCATTGCCCCCCTTCGGCTCGAAGCCTATCTTGCCTTCCACGAAGCCCTCAGCAACGGTTTCGGTGCCATCCTCGTCGATGAACACAAGCACGCTTGCGAAGCGCGCGCTACGACCATCAAGGCCAACCCCCTGAAGCTCATGGAGGAGTTTCTCGTTGTTGGCCGCATCGTCGCCATCAACGCCGCAGTAGCGGGACGAATAGACCCCAGGGGCGCCATTGAGGGCATCTACCATAAGGCCCGAATCGTCAGCCAGCACCGCGCAACCCGAAAGCGCAAAGGCAGCCTGTGCCTTGATGCGCGCATTGTCGACGAACAACGAACCGGTCTCTTCGGGATTCGACTCGATGCCAGCATCCCTCAAGCTCTTGAATTCCCACCCCTCGAAGTTGAGCGCGGTCTCTATCTCGTCAACCTTATGCTGGTTGTTCGTGGCTATGACAACCGTCTTGCCCATTGCCAACCTTCCTTTCTCTAGTTAAAGAACCACATGTTCTACCCCGCCCAAAGGCATACGGAGCACGCGTTCGCCGAACGATGCGAATTCATCCAGATTGTCGGAAGACGAAGCGAAACGGCGCACCGGTTTGTTGCCGGAGGAAGCCAAGGCCCCACGACGGGAAAGGACATCCTTGCAGTCGAGCGACACTTCGGTGGCAGACGAGATCAGTTTGACACCGCTCCCCACGACGGCACCGATAAGCGCCTTGAGCAAGGGGAAATGGGTGCATCCCAATACCAAGGTGTCGATATCGCATCGGCGCAATGGGTCAAGGTAATCTTGGGCTATTTCCTGGAACTCGGGACGGATATAGACCTTCGAGGCAAGGGAAGTGTAGCTCTCAATGGGGCCTTTCGCCATCTGGATGCCAAGTTCGGCGATCTCGACGAAACGGGGGGTGGCAGTTGAGAACACGGTGATTCCAGCATCGATGTTGCGGATGGCACGTGTGTACACCCCCGAATCAACGGTGCCTTGAGTGGCGATGACGCCAACTCGCCTGTTATGGGTGGCTCGAGCAGCTGCACGAGCGCCTGGCTCTACAACGCCTATAATGGGCACATCGAACGTCTTCTGCGCAATCTCGAGCCCGGCAGCCGTAGCGGTGTTGCAGGCAATCACGATCAGTTTCACGTCTTGTTGGACCAACCAGGAGCAGATATCCAATACGAACGATCGCACCTCTTCGAGGCTGCGTGGGCCATAAGGGCAATGCGCGGTATCTCCGTAATAGATCAGGTTTTCCTCGGGAAGGATCTTGACGATCTCCCGCGCAACCGTCAGCCCACCGAACCCAGAATCGAACACGCCTATCGGACGATTGTCGCAGTTCATCGGTAGCCTCTCCTTCCGCCCTCGCGCCACGGCGCAACCGATGTGCGCCGAAAATCAAAGTGCGCCCAAACAGTGCACAAAGCCTGCGCTGAGTACGCAAGCAACAACAAAGGTCACAGCCTGAACCGACTGTGACCTGGTACTTCAATGGTGCGCCCAGGGGGATTCGAACCCTCGACCTTCGGATTAGAAGTCCACTGCTCTATCCAGCTGAGCTATGGGCGCGCAAAAAGGGATTATAACCCACGTCAACCTGCTTAGGGCTTGCTCGGGCAAGCCACAGCAAACCGCCAGAAAACGAAGGGCTGCGCCGAGGCAGCCCTTCCGTTAGTTATGGGTTATGATGCAAACGCCTTTGCTCAGGTTCTCATAGAACCATTGGGCATCAGAGGTGGAAAGGTTCACGCAACCATGGCTACCGTTCGTCTGATAGCGCGTACCGCCAAATGACGACTGCCAGGAAGCATCATGCAGCCCAACCGAGTTACCCACGAAGGGCATCCAGTAGGTGACCTTCGTCTCATAGTCCTTTTCGCCGTTAGACTTGTAACCGATGAGGGTGGAAGGGCTCTGCTTATTGTTCAGATAGTAGACGCCGGTTGGGGTCGCGCGACCATCCACCGGCTTGCCCGAAACGATGCCGCAGGAATGAAGAAGGTTGCCGCTGGCATCGTAATAGCGCGCTGTCTGCTCGGAAAGGTCCACATCGACATAAGCGCCCCAATCGCGCTGGCCGGCACCGTTGTAGACATCGCCCGTTTGGCTGCACGGCACGTCAACGGTGGTGGCACCGCCTGCGACCAAGGCATTGTAAACGTCTTGGGCAAGGGTGTCGGTATCAACCTTCCAACCATACGTGCCGCCAGAAGCGGTGCAGGCCTTCCCGTCTTCG
>CAVDDI010000189.1:0-2473 GCA_963607675.1 bacterium
CCCCGGACCTTGGGATTAAGAGTCCCCTGCTCTACCAACTAAGCTAACGGTCCATGGTAATGCCGTGTTAACGGCTGTATCGTATGCATCGAATGGATGCGTGTTATCAAGGTTGCGCTGGGGTGGGTAATCGGACTCGAACCGACGACCTCCAGAGCCACAATCTGGCATTCTAGCCAACTGAACTATACCCACCGTAGGCGCGAATAGATACTATACACGAACCAACCCAAAGTGCAAGGGAAATTTTTCCCTTGCTGCCTACTTGCCGCAACGAAAAGAAGGGAGCCAGCAGGCTCCCTTCCCCGTCGAAAATGCACTCGCTTGAAGCAAGATGCTAGAACACCGTACCTTAGACGATGCCCTGAGCCATCATCGCATCGGCGAGCTTCTTGAATCCAGCGATATTCGCACCCGCAACGTAGTCGCCCTCTAGGCCGAACTCGCGCGCCGCATCATCTGCGGCATGGAAGATGCTCACCATGATGGCCTTGAGCTTCGCATCTACCTCTTCGAAGGTCCAGGAAAGGCGCTCGGAGTTCTGGGACATCTCCAAACCAGAGGTAGCCACGCCACCCGCGTTTGCCGCCTTGCCGGGCATGAACACAACGCCGTTTTCCTGAAGGTACTGGGTGGCGTCCATTGTGGTTGGCATGTTGGCGCCCTCGGCAACGATCTTGCAGCCGTGCGCAGCAAGCAGCTTTGCGTCTTCGATGAACAGCTCGTTCTGCGTTGCGCATGGTAGGGCGATGTCGCATCTGACGCCCCACACGCCGCGGCCCTCATGGTATTCCACGCCCTCACGACGGGCAGCGTACTCGGAGATCCGTCCGCGCTCAACCTCCTTGATCTGCTTGACCAAGGCCACGTCGATCCCGTTGGGATCGTAGATCCAACCGGTGGAATCGGAAAGAGTTACCACCTTCGCACCCAGCTGCTGGGCCTTCTCGGTAGCGTAGATCGCCACGTTGCCGGATCCGGACACCGTAACAGTCTTGCCCTCGAAAGAATCGCCCTTGCACTTCAGGTACTCTTCAACGAAATAGATCAGGCCATAACCGGTGGCCTCGGTGCGGGCAAGCGAGCCGCCATAGCTCAGACCCTTACCGGTAAGGACACCTTCCCATACATTACGGATACGTTTGTACTGGCCGAACATATACCCGATTTCACGTGCGCCCGTTCCGATATCACCAGCAGGGACATCGGTGTCGGCACCGATATGCTTGCAAAGCTCGGTCATGAACGACTGACAGAAGCGCATAACCTCGGCGTCGGACTTGCCTTTCGGGTCGAAGTCGCAACCGCCCTTGCCGCCGCCCATCGGCAACGTGGTAAGGCTGTTCTTGAAGATCTGCTCGAAACCAAGGAACTTGATGATGCCCAGATTGACGGAGGGATGCAGGCGCAGCCCGCCCTTATATGGGCCAAGACAGCTATTGAACTGAACACGGAAACCGCGGTTTACCTGAACCTTTCCCTCATCATCAACCCAGGGCACGCGGAACATGACGACGCGTTCCGGTTCCACGATGCGCTCAAGCAGACCTGCCTTCTGATACTCGGGATTCGCGTCGATAACAGGCTTCAAAGACGTAAGAACCTCGGTGACGGCCTGAATGAATTCCGGCTCGTTCGCGTTCTTGGCCTTAACCTGCTCGATGACGGAGTCAACGTAGCTCATAGGACCTCCTTTTGTAGAAACTCAACGCGTTTGATAATACTGTCGAAACATTACCGAAACCTTAGGGCAATGCTTCTGTAACACGCTGGAAACAAAGGAGTTCGCAAACGTATATTCGGTTGGGGTAAGCGGAGGCTACATACGCTCAGGGGCAGAGACGCCGAGAAGGCTCAAGGACAGGGACAGCACGATTCGCGTGGCATCGACAAGCGAAAGACGAGCCTGCTCGAGACCCTTGTCCTCTACCAGAACATGGCAGTTGCCATAGAAGGAATGGAAAAGGCCGGCAAGGGACTGCGCGTAATGGGTAAGCCGGAAGG
Organism: bacterium; assembly: GCA_963607675.1. Classification (GTDB taxonomy): domain Bacteria; phylum Actinomycetota; class Coriobacteriia; order Coriobacteriales; family Eggerthellaceae; genus Anaerotardibacter. Next base: position 2,005 of record CAVDDI010000189.1, read on the forward strand.
GAGCACGGTCGCGAGCCGCCCCAGCGACAAGGTCGGCGAAATCGGCCATTTGACGCATAAGGGCAAGCTCGCTTTCATGCGTCAAGGGCGAAAGATCAGCCCCATCGAGCTGAAGCAAACCGGCGATCTCCTGCGCAGAAACGGATTCTACGTCCATTCCTCGTTCGGCGGCGGCCTTGCGCAGGATCGAGCAGATGCGTGCATGGGCGTACTGGACGTAGTACACCGGATTCGATGAATCCTGCTTCTTGGCAACCTCGATATCGAAATCAATTGCCTGATCGGCAGACTTGGAGAGCATCAGGTAGCGCGTTGCGTCAACGCCGACTTCGTCGATGAGCTCTTGGAACGTGACCATCTCGCCCGTGCGCTTGGACATGCGGACGGGTTCGCCATCGCGAAGAAGGTTCACCAGCTGACCCAACATGACCTCAAGAGCACCCGGGTAACCCCAGGCTGTCATCATGGC
>CAVDDI010000190.1:0-2472 GCA_963607675.1 bacterium
GGCGTATGCTGGGGCTCGCTGTTCCAGGCCTTCGGGATCACGTTCCTTTAAGGGCAGCATAGGCGCCAACACGCCTTTCGGCGCATCTCCAGCGGAACGCGCCGTCGCTATCACTCCCCCGCCCGCATAGGCACGGCAGGGACAGAGCTGTATGGGCTCGCTTCCCGTACCCCTTCCAGCAAGGCCCTTCTTACGCTATTCGGAGGATAGCCACTCGATCCATTTCGGCAACTCGGCCTGCGCCTGTGCGTAGCCATCGAAATAGCTTGCACGGAGGCGCTCTATGTCGGTGGTGCTGTTCTCCACCGACATCTTGTCGGCATAGACGATGTAAGCGCGCCCCTCTTCCGCCAAGCGCTCGAGCTTGTCGAGCTCTGCGTTGTAGCGCTCGTTGCGCGTGAGCAGGGCCTGACGTACCTGCGGGTACTTGCGGTAGCTTTCCGCGACGGCCCGGGCACCCTTGCCGATGTCGGGCGCTGGCTTACGGAAGCCCTTCGGGCGCGTGAGCACGGCGAAGATACGACTGCAGCCGGAATCAAGCGCCAACTGCAGGGGGATCCCCGCGCCAACGCCCAGGCCCCCGTCGTAGTACACGTGCCCATCTATATGCACTGCAGGCATGGCCACCGGCAGGGTGCTGGAAGCGCGGACACGCACCATCAGATTCTCCAGCGTGTTCAGGTCTTCCTTATGCCATACCACCGATTCCCCGGAATCACGATCGAACGCCTGGATGGAGCAAGGCGTGGGGTTCGCCCAGAAATCGGCGAACTTGAACGGCAGGGCTTCACCGGGTAGGCCCGCTTCCTCGTAGATCCAATGGGCAGAGAACATCCCCTTGCCCTGCAGAAAGGTCTTCACGCCGCCGAACTCGGGTTCCATCGCCAGGTCCACGAAGCTGGTGCGCGTGCGCCATATGTCGCCCGAAAGGAAGTTCACCGTATGGCTGGAACCGGCGCTTATGCCGCACACGTGGCCGAAGGTTATGTTCTGTTCCATTAGTGTGGACACCGTGCCGGCGGTATAGCTGGCGCGCATACCGCCGCCCTCCAGCATGAGCACCGTGTTGCCTGCGTGTAAGTTGGCTTTCTTCATCTTGCCCCTCTTTCAAACCCATCAGACAAAGCATAGCCCCACGCCGAAGCAACGGGAAGCCAGCGGATCGGCAACTCTGTCGCATTTCAGGCTCTACCGCAGATGCGATGCGCTATCCGCTGGAACAAGTTAATGGACACCTGGCGAATATCTGGCTAATGTACGCACAGACCTGGTGCGTTATACTTCGTTTCAATGATCCGGCATTCAGTTGATGCCGTTTGCGCACCTACAGGCCAAGGCCATCCATGGGGAAACGGACGTCCGTTGCCTGATGCGCAATCGCTCGCCGTGGGGACGACGACAAGAGGGGAAAACATGGACAAAGACCACTGCGCCAACTTCCTGCGCAAACTGCATTCCTTCGCAGGCGTGCTGCCTCTAGGGATCTTCCTGTGCTTCCACATGTGCGTTAATTACTCCGCCAACTGGGGAAGCGCACCGTACGACACCATGGGCACGTTCATGTCGCACATGCCCTATAAAGTGGTGCTGGAAACGTTCGTCATCTTCCTGCCGCTGCTGTTCCATGCTCTGTACGGCATCTACATCGCGCTCACTTCCAGCGTCACCGTGCAGCGCTACCACTACTTCCGTAACTGGTGCTACGTGCTGCAGCGCGTTACCGGCATCATCGCGTTCCTGTTCGTTGTATGGCACATCTACGGCACCAAGCTGCAGGTGGAGCTTACCGGGGTCGATCCCAGCTACGCCATGGTGGCCGGCATCGTTGCCAACCCCGTGGGGCTGGCGCTTTTCGCCGTGGGCCTGCTGTGCTGCGTGTACCACTTCTGCAACGGTCTGTGGACGTTCCTCATTTCTTGGGGGATCACCGTTTCGCCGAACTCGCAGAAGTGGTCGGGCATCATCATCACCCTGTTTTTCGTTGTGTTCGTAGCATTCAGCATGAGGGCGCTTTTCGCCTTCGTAGGCTAGCCGGTGGTTTTCCGAGAGGGGCATATTCATGGGTAACGGAAGAATAGCCGTAGTAGGCGGCGGGCTTGCCGGGCTTATGGCAACGCTCAAGATAGTGGAAGCCGGGCTGGAGGTGGACCTGTTCTCGCTGGTGCCGTTCAAGCGATCGCATTCCGCCTGCGCCCAGGGCGGCATCAACGCGGCCTTGGACACCAAAGGCGAGGGCGACAGCGTCGACGAGCACTTCGACGACACCATCTACGGGGGCGATTTCCTGGCGAACCAGCCGCAGGTGCGCGGCATGTGCGAAGCAGCGCCGCGCATCGTGAACCTTTTCGACCGCATGGGCGTGATGTTCAACCGCACCCCCGAAGGCCTGTTGGACCTACGCAGGTTCGGCGGCACCCAGAAGCGTCGCACCGCATTCGCCGGCGCCACCACCGGCCAACAGCTGCTCTATGC